>VBGQ01000134.1 GCA_005882055.1 Chloroflexota bacterium | reverse complement strand
ACCGCGTCCGCGGCCCTGGACTCCGGCGCCATCACGCCCAGCACGACCTTCCCGGACCAGCCGGGGGAGGAGACGGCCGGTTTCAAGGTTTCCGGCTTCACGATCCGCGAGCACGACCTCGGTGGCCTGCGGCCGGCACTCTGGCCACTCTCGGATGCGATCCAGGTCTCGAGCAATATCTACTTCGCCCACGTCGGGCTGGAGGTCGGCTCGGAGCGCTACCTCGACTACGCGAAGCGCTTTGGGTTCTGCGCGCGGCTGGCCATCGGCTCAGCAAGCCGCATCCTGCCGGTCTCGGCGTCCTACGTCACCGCAGCAATCCAGGGCGGAGGCTGCTCGCCGTTCAAGGACAAGGTGGAGCTCGCGTCTGCCGCGTTCGGCCAGGCGCAGGTCAACGTGACCCCATTCCAGATGGCCATGGTGGCCGCGATCGTGGCGAACGATGGCGTCGTGCCCGAGCCCTACGTCGTCCGTGAGGTGCGCGCGCACGAGGCCAATCCCGCGCTGGGCCCCAAGGGTGCCTTGATCGATTCGACCAGCCCCGCGCCCGGCCAGCGGGCGATCTCGTCGCAAACGGCCGGCGAGGTGCGGCAGGCGATGGTCGACGCGGTGCAGGGCCCACTCGGCAGGTTCTACGCCGGATCCGGCGCGGTCTCGATGTACGGCGTGAGCGGCGTCTCGACGGCCGGCAAGACCGGAACTGCGCAGCGGTCCGGCGGGCTGGCGCCGCATTCGTGGTTCATTGGCTTCGCGCCGGCGCAGGGGGGAGCTACGCCTGCCATCGCGGTGGCCGTGATCGTGGAAGGCGGCGGCGCGGGTTCGGGGAAGGCCGCCCCGATCGGCGGGCAGGTGATGGCGGAGTGGCTCAAGTTGCTGGCCGCGAACTCCTGAGGCGCAACTCCATCGGTCCTTTGGGCGTCTGAACCCATCTGTAACGCGCTGGGGTATTGTGTTTGACGACCGGAGCGGCCCGAGCAGCCTCCACCCGGCTCGCCCTACCCACCGCATGAAATCGAGGAAACGGTGAAGAACGTCCAGGAGCCGGCAGAGCGCGTGGTCGCGAACGTCGAGCGCGTCATCGTCGGCAAGCACCTCGAAGTCCGCATGGCGCTCGTCGCACTCCTCTGCGAGGGACACATCCTGATCGAGGACGTGCCGGGCGTCGGCAAGACGATGCTCGCCAAGGCCATCAGCCGAAGTGTCGGCTGCACCTTCAGGCGTATCCAGTTCACCCCAGACCTGCTCCCGTCCGATGTGACGGGGCTTTCCATTTTCAACCAGAAGACCCAGGAGTTCGAGTTTCGACCGGGTCCCATCCATGCCCAGGTCGTCCTCGCGGACGAGATCAACCGGGCTACGCCCAAGACCCAGAGCGCGCTGCTCGAGTGCATGGAGGAGCGCCAGGCCACGATCGATGGCGTCTCCTATCCGATGCCATCACCCTTCCTGGTCATCGCCACCCAGAACCCCATCGAATACGAAGGAACCTTCGCCCTGCCCGAGGCCCAGCTTGACCGCTTCATGCTGCGTCTGCGCATCGGCTATCCGAAGCCGATGGAGGAGATCGTCATCCTCGACGAGCAGAAGCGCATCCATCCGATCGACGCCGTCCAGCAGGTGCTCGACGTCGATGAGCTGCGGCTGATGCAGACCGCTATCAAGGAGGTCTACGTCGACCAGGCGGTGGCCGAGTACATCGTCCGGCTCGTCACCGCGACGCGCGAGCACGCCGACGTGTACCTCGGGGCCTCGCCGCGTGGCTCGCTCAACCTGTACCGATCCGCGCAGGCCTTCGCCGCCATGGAGGGTCGCGACTACGTCATCCCCGACGACGTCAAGTCGCTCGCGGTGGCGATCCTGGCCCACCGCCTGATCGTCAAGAGCCAGGCATCGCTGCGCGAGGTCGACCCGGACCGGATCGTGCGCGAGATCCTCGCTTCGGTGCCCGTCTCGACGTCTAGCGCCACGGCCGCCACGGCCGGCAGCCCGACGGCGACCAGCGCGACGCCCACCACCTCGCCGACTGCCTGAACCGCGCGCGAACGAGGAGTCCCGACCGGTGGGCGGTCCGATCAAACAACTGCGATTCGTCTTCCTTGGGACGGTGCTCGTGGTCGCCGCGTTCAGCACCGGCATCTCGTTCCTCTTCTTCCTGATGTACCTCAGCGCCGCGCTGCTGCTGGGCGCCTGGTTCTACGCGCGCAGCGGGCTGCGCGGCGTGCGTGCGGGCTATCACGTCCTCAACCCGCGGGCACACGTAGGCGAGGTGCTGCAGGCGGTCTATCGAATCGACAACACCACGCGCTGGCAGAAGCCGTGGATCGAGGTCTGGAACGACTCGACCCGGCCTACGGGTCTGCCTGGCCGAGCGATCGGCGTGCAGGCGGGTGCATCCCGCCAGTGGCTCGCCAAGGTCACGCTGGGGCGGCGGGGGAGCTACCGACTCGGCGCGTTGCGCGTCCGGACCGGTGACCCCTTCGGCCTCTTCAGCTCCGAGATGGTCGTCGGACAGCCGACCGGTGTCGTCGTCTTCCCCAAGGTCTTCGACCTGCCCCACTGGCGGTTGCCGCCCTCGCCGGTCGATGGCAGCTCGCCATCCAGGCGCCGCTTCGAGGCGGCGACCCCTCTCGCCGCGACCATCCGACCGTACGTGTACGGCGATGCCATCAACCGCGTCCATTGGCTGTCCAGCGCTCGCCATGGCGAGCTGCAGGTGAAGGAATTCGACCTGGAGCAGGCCGCGGATCTCTGGCTGCTGCTCGACCTCGATCGGTCCGCGCACTTAGGCGAAGGTGAATCGTCGTCAGTGGAGATGGCGGTCAGCACGGCGGCGTCCATCGCCCTGCGCACGCTCGCCGACAATCGCGCCGTGGGGATCAGCGCCTCCGCCCGCCGCCTGCAGCTGCTCACCCCCGATCGCGGCCAGCGCGTGGAGCAGAAGATCCTCCACCTGCTGGCCAACGTGCAGGCAGACGGCAACCAGCCGCTCGCCGAGGTCGTCGTCGGCACGTTACCCCAGCTGCGGCGCGGGATGACGCTCTGCATCGTCACCGGCTCGACCGATCGCGAGTGGGTGCGGGCCCTGGCCGGCCTCCGTCGCCGAGGGGTGGGCGTGGTCGTCATCCTGCTCGACCGATACTCGTTCCTCCACCAGCCGGCGCAGTCCGAAGCACAAGAGGCGGACGCGGCCCAAGAGTCGATGCGCCGCGCCGCGCGCGCGGAGCTCACGGCGTGCCGCCACGCCCTGGCCGAATACGACATCACCACCTATCCCGTCGCCGCTGGCGTCAGCCTGCCGGAGACGCTGGGTGGCAGGAGCCGGGTCCGTGCCTGAGTGGAACGTGCCGGATTGGCTCCGACGGGTGGCGCGTCCGCGCGAGGGTTGGCTGGCCTACTTCCTGCTGGTGGTCATGCTCTTCAGCCTTGCCTGGTCGGTTCAGCGCGCGGGCTGGCTCGATCGCGAGGACTTCCTGATTCCAGTCGCGCTGTACGGCTCGCTGCTGGGAGCCCTGCTCGCGCTGCTGCCGTGGAGCGTTCTCGCGACCTTGCCAGCCTCGGCAGTGGCGGGAACAACCGTCATCCTGCTCACCGTTGGGGGCGAGTACTTCCCGAACCAATCAATCGTCGGTCGCCTATTCGACCTGCGCATCGACGCGCTCGGCTGGCTGCACACCGTCGCCCAGCTCGGCTATCCCGCCCAGTTCTCGCCGTACGCCATCGGTCTGGCGGTCGTGATGTGGGTGACCGCCTTCGTGGCGGGCTACACGCTCTATCGCCACCATCGGGTCCTGGATGCCATCCTTCTGGTGGGTGCGGCGCTGATCGCGAACATGAGCGCGACCTTCCTGGACCTGTTCGGATACCTCGTCCTCTTCGTGCTGGCCGCCTTGCTCCTCTGGCTGCGGGCGTCGCTGCTGACCCGCGAGGAGGGCTGGCGCCGGCGACGGGTGAACGAGAACGCCGAGGTGCCGGCGTCGATCATGCGGACCGGCGTGGTCTTCATCGGCGTTTCCATCGTGATGGCCTGGGCGCTCGCCAGCGTTGCGGTTGCGGCTCCCCTGACCGATGCCTGGCGCAACTTTGGCAGCGTCTGGAACAGCGTGCGCACGCAGCTCGACCCGTTTATCGGTGGCATCCAGAATCCCAATGCTCGCCTGGCGGCCTCGACGTTCGGGTCCAGCTTTGGCGTCTCACGGCAGTGGTTCAGCAGCAACGATCCGGTGATGACCGTCTCGAGCGACCAGCCGTACTACATGGAAACGGTCACCTACGACGTCTACACCGGGCATGGCTGGAAGTCGACTCCTGGGACCGAGCGCGACGTGAGCGTCAAGAGCGCGGTGTTCCCGGACGGCTCGCCGGAGGAGCCGCTCACCACCGATGGCTTCGACGTGCAGCGCCTGACGGTCGCGATGCAGCGGCCACCTGGGCAGAACCTGTTCACTCCGGGGTATCCGCTCCAGCTCTCCACCCCAGCGAAAATCACCCAGCCGGGCGGTCAGGCGTTCCTCGGCTCCCTCGCCTCGCAGAACAGCATCAGTCCCGGCGAGGGCTACACGGTCACCGCGATCATCTCCAACGTCACCGCCGCGCAGCTGCGCGGGGCCGGCACGAACTATCCCGCCGCGGTGAGGAGCCTGTATACGAGCACCGATGGGATCACGCAGGCCACCCACGACCTGGCGGTGCGGATCGTGCTCAGCGCCAAGGCGACGACTCCGTTCGACAAGGCGCAGGCGCTCGCGGACTACCTGCGTACCGATCCGCGCTTCAGCTACGCCACCAGCGTCGACAGTCCGCCGGCTGATCGTGACGTGGTGGACTACTTCCTCTTCGATCCCAAGGGCCAACGCGGCTTCTGCCAGTACTACGCCAGCGCCATGGCCGTCATGGCCAGGTCCCTGGGGCTTCCGGCCCGCGTGGCGGCCGGCTTCGCCCCCGGAACGCTCCTCACCAAGAACGTCTATCAGTACCGCGAGTCGAACGCGCACGTCTGGGCCGAGATCTACTTCCCCGCGTATGGCTGGCAGACCTTCGAGGCGACCAAGTCGATCCCCGGGGTTGCGCGCGCGGCGGGTGGGCCGATTATCGGGCCGCCGGTGGATATCGCGAACTCCCGCGCGCAGTTCCAGGAGCGGGTCGACAACCCGAGCAAGGACTTCACCTCCGCCTCGCTGCAACCAATCCCCGGCGGCGTCAACGCCAACGGTGACACGGCTGGTCCCGGTCCGGCTCAGGCGGGCAACCTGCTCGTCATCCTGGCGATCCTGTTGATCGGGGGCGGCATCGTCGGCTGGCGCCTGCGGCGCAGCGGGCGACACCTGCGCTTCCTGCCGCCGGGCGACCGCCAGTGGGCGATGCTCCTGCTTGCAGCTGACCGGGCGGGGGTTAGCCAACGACCGTCCGAGACCGATTATGAGTACGCCGGCTGGCTGGAAGGGCAGATCCCCGAGCGGCGGCCCGAGATCCAGACCATCGCACGGGAGAAGGTGTTCGGAAGCTACTCCGGACAGGGCATGACCACCGACGCGGTCGACCGCATGAGGCTCGCCTGGAAGCGCCTGCGGCTGCCCTTCGTGTGGCTCGCCATCCGGCGTCGCGTTCGATCGTTCCTGACCCGCCGCGCGGCGTCCTAGAGCGCCAGCGGCTCGCCATCCTCCTCGTCGACGTGGACCCCGATCTGGCCCAGCAGGTGGGTGACGTCGTTCCAGGAGACGAGCCGCCATGCATCCCGGTCCCAATCGAGGAGCGATAGCGAGGCGTTGTCGAGCTCGACATGCCAGGCTTCGGTGAGGTCGAGGCCCAGCAGTTTGCGAGCCGCGATCCGCAGGCTCCCGCCGTGGCCCACCAGGCAGAGCGGCCACGCGCCATGGTCGGAGTCAGCCAGCGCCGCATCTAGCAGCTCTGCGACACGCTTGTGCGCGGCCTCGAGCGACTCGCCGCCCGGCGGCGGGACACGCGGCGAGGTGCCACGCCAGGCGGCGTAGCGCTCGGCATCGTGCACCTCGAGCTCGGCATGCGTGCGGCCCTCCCATTCGCCCTGTCCGAGCTCGATCAGCCGCCGGTCGGTCTCGACCGTCAGCTGGGTCTCACCCAGCGCCGAAGCGATC
>VBGQ01000133.1 GCA_005882055.1 Chloroflexota bacterium | reverse complement strand
GCGGCCGAGGGTCGTCCGCGAAGGCGCACTCCCCACGACGTGGGCGCCTCGAAGTCGAGGCCCTCATCGATCTCGAAGGCGACGGGTTCCGTGAGCCACACCGGCTCCTCTGGCCAGGTGGCCTCCTGGCCGGCGGCGCGCTCTCGTCGGTCGCGAAGCTCGCGCTGTCGAACGCTGTAGGTTCGACGCCGGCTCGCCTGGTGACGTGGTCGTCCTCTGCTCATGGGTGCCCTCCGTGTCGTGCTGCCGGATCGGTAAGTCAGGCGCTCGCGGCGGCGAGCTTCTCTGCGCCTCGCAGCCTTGCGCTGCGGGCGCGGCGGTTGCGCGCGACCTCGTCCGGGGTCGGCGTGATCACACCCTTGTGAAGGAGACGGAGCTGGGCTCGATGGCCGCAGGTGCAGACGGGCGGCATCGGGTCCTCGATGCAATCGCGGCTCTCGCGCGCGAAGAAGCGCTTGACGATGCGGTCCTCACCGGAGTGGTAAGCGATGACGGCCATGCGACCCCCGGGTCGCAGGGCGGCCAACCCCCCGGCAAGCGCGGAGCCGAGCACCTCGAGCTCGCGGTTCACGGCGATGCGCAGGGCCTGGAACGTCCGCGTTGCTGGATGGATGCGCCCCTGGTCCGCCCGCCCGCGGCGCCCGACAGCCCCAGCCACGACTGCGGCGAGATCGGCGGCGGTCATGAGGCGGCCTTCCTGGCGCGCCGCCAGGATCGCCTTCGCGACGCGGCGCGCATGGCGTTCTTCACCAAATGTCGCGAGGATTCCGGCGAGCTCTCGTTCCGAGGTGCGGTCGATGAGATCGAGAGCCGAAAGACCACTTTCCTCATCGAATCTCATGTCCGGCGCCGACGAGCTGGCGAAGCTGAAGCCGCGCCGCTCATCGGCAAGCTGGTAGCTGGAGAGGCCCAGGTCGAAAAGGAGCGCATCGAGCGGGACGAAGCCCTCCTCGCTCGCGACCTCGAGGATCGCGGCGAAGTTGGCCTGGCGCAGCGTGATGCGCGGCGCGAACCGCTCGAGATTGCGTTCCGCCTCCGCGATGGCCGCCCGGTCGGCGTCGATGCCGAGCAGACGGCCATCCGGAGACGTGGCCTCCAGAATCCGCTCGGCGTGCCCACCGCCTCCGACCGTGCAGTCAGCCACGGAGCTGCCAGGCCCGATGTCGAGGAGGGCGAGAACCTCCTTGACGAGGACCGGCAGGTGCCCTTCTCCCATGGACCGCACCTCTCTGGTCGGATGACGGGCCGATCGGCCCGGAGACGCATCGAATGGAGCGGCGCTGCGCGCGTCATGACGTGGCGCCGCCTAGATCCCGAGGTCCTGCAGATGGGCCGCCAGCTCCTCTGGGGCGTCCTCGATCTTCGCCCGGTACGGTTGCCAGGCCGATGGAGCCCAGATCTCGAGGTGGTCCAGGGCCCCCACGATCACGACCTCCCCCTCGGCGAGGCCGGCGTACTCGCGAAGGTAGGAAGGCACCAGCAGGCGCCCTTGTCGATCGAGCTCGACATCGACCGCTCCAGAGGACATGAAGCGGACGAACTCACGGGCGTTGGGGTTGGTGCGGGGAAGGCCGCGGATCTTTTCGGCCAGGGAGCTCCATTCGTCTGACGGAAAGACGCCAAGGCATCGGTCCAGCCAGCGCGCCAGGGTCGCGCCCTGCCCCAGGCGCGCCCGAAAACGGGCCGGAATCGCGATACGGCCGCGATCATCGAGCGCGTGGCGGAACTCGCCGGTGAGGAAGGATGCTTGGGCCATGCTCGGGTTTCTACCACTGCTCCCCATTTTGCCCCATTTGGACCCACAGGCCGCCATTCTACAGACCAAGACATACCCGTCAAGGGTTTTCGCCGTAACGGGGATGGGAGATTCGTACGGGGGCTCCAGGCGGCCGTCCTCGGGCGCCCGCCGGCATCAGGGGATCGGTCGAGTCACCGGGCGATGACGACTCGCCACGAGCACCGTGCGGACAGCCCGCGCGGTCAGGTCAGCACGATGCCCGCGAGATGGCTTTCAGGCGGCCTCAGACCTGGTCGTCAGGGAGGACGATGGCGCGCTCGCTCCCGTCGGCGCCGCGATAGAGCCTGCGGATCTGGAAGGAGCCGGACTGGCCCTTGATATAGGCGTAGCCTGCCCAGCCCCCATCAGTCGTGAGCCAGTATCGCAAGCCGTTGGAAGCCGTTACAGGGCTCACGCGCGCGTGCGAGAAGCGGCTGAATGAGGTCGAAACGGTCCTTGTGGTGTTGCCAGCGTCATCAACTGTAAAGAGCTGATAGGGCTGCGGCCCCACACCCACCTGGTAGCCGACAAACGTGTCGCCCGCCGTCGGAGTGGGAAGCGGCGTGGGGGTCGCGGTGGCCAGGGCCGATGCGCTGCCGGTTGGCGCGGGTGACCCGGGCTGGGCGGACCCGCTGGCAAGGCTGGACGGCGTCGGGCTCCTGCCGGTGATCAGCCTCGCCACGAAATTGGGGTTAATCAGGTAGAGCCCGCCCGTCCCCACCGCCGCGACGAGCAGGATGACGAGGGCAAGGCCCACCAGCAGGCTGCGGCGTCGGCGCGGCGGCCTGGCGGGCCGGGGGGGCGGCGGAGGTGGTGGCGCGACGTGGGGCTGCGGGCGCCGAAGCGCCTCGAGCTCCTCGGTCGGAATGACCAACACGCCGCGCAGGTAGCGCGGGCAATTGGAGTAGCCGCGTTCGAGGCAGACGTGGCGTTGCTGCTCGTCGGAGAGCGGTGCCGGGTCACCGAACGCGTAGCAGCGGTGCTCGCCGGTGGGGTCCGGCTGGTAGCCGGCCCGGTCGCTGGCAAGGCCCAGGAAGGGGCAGACCGTCTCGGGGCGCTTGGCGAGCTGCTCGAAGAGGGCGCGCCGTTCGGCCTCGCGGGCCTCCTCGACCCGCGCGGCGTCATCGCGTTTGCGCCGTCCGAACAACCGCGTCCCCTTGCCTCTGTCGCGCCTCAGACCAGGCCGCGGCCGAGCGGCGCGCGCTGAGTCTAGCGTTCCGGGCGAGGCCGCGGCGACCCGGAGATCGGGTGGCGAGGGGGGTACCAAGGCGCCATTGAGGTACCGGTGCTTGCGTCCCTAGCCTACCCATGGCGGAGTGTCGCCGCCCGCCGATGGGCGGGCGGCAGGAGGCGTGGATGGCCGTTGAAAAAGTTGAGAGCAAGGGACGAGCGCCGATCCCCCGCGGAGGTCGGATCCGGCGCTGCCGCATGCGCCACGTCGCCATCGCTCCGGGCCCCCACGGCGGCATGGTCCAGGTCACCTGCCTGCTCGGCGGCCTGGAGCACCCGCTGCCGTTGGGCACCATGGACGAGGCGCGGCCGATCTGCAACGCCTGCACCGCACGCACCGTCTGGCGCGCCGACGAGGAGTGACAGAAACCCTGGAGGCGGCCTGTAAGCCGAGTTCTGTCCCTGGCCGGCGTCTCCGCCGACCGGTGACGGCCATCCCTCTGTGCGACCTACCCGAGGGCTGAGCGAGCCACCTGCTGCGACGCGAACGTCGCCTTTCGCCCTCCTATTCGGTCTTGCTCCGGCTCGAGCTTGCCGCGTTTCACTCCCGCTTGCGCGGGCATCGTCACTGTGGCGCTGGTCCTCGCCTCACGGCGGACGGGCGTTACCCGCGAGCCTGCTCTATGGAGCCCGGACTTTCCTCGAGCGCCGCCTTTCGACGATCGCGCCCGCGGCCGTCCGGCCGCCTCCAGGACCTGCATTGTACCGATTCGAACGCCCGTTCAGATTCCGTTGAACGACCGATGTCATCGCTCCCGTCTCTCGATCATCGATCGTCGGGCACGTTCGACGGCGATGGCGACGAAGGCTCCGCTGAGCACGACCGCACCTATGTCGGCGTAGCCAGTGCTCATCGCCCAGCGCAGCTCATCGGCCAGGTACCCCAGTCCCCCGCCCGCACGGGGCTGCGCCTCGATGAGGCGCAGCCCCATCCACGAGGCGACGAGGCTGCCAGTGGATGCCAGCGCGGCTCCCGCGGCCGCGGGCGTGGAAACGGCTGCCGCGATGAGGAAGGCGACCGTGACGACCAGGGTGCCGATGACGAGGAGCCCAACGTCAAACCGGTCCGTGTTCGCGGCGCTGTCGTAGACCATGCGCACCACCAGCCGGCCTACGAGCCCGAGCAGGCCGCCCACCAGCAGGCCGGCAATGGCCCGCAGCCATCGGTCCATCTCGCCCCTCCTCAGGCCCTCAGCTAGTCGATGGCAACGTTCGAGAGCCGATCTGCCTCCTTGTTGAGCTCCCGCGGCACGTGACCGACGGTGTAGCCGCCCAGGCTGGCGAGCTGGGTCATGACCCTGGCGTGGATGGGCTTGAGGTCCGGATGCTTGACCCTATAGATCCCCGCGATCTGGCGCGCCACCAGCTCCGAGTCCATGCGCAGGTCGACGTGGCTGGCACCCAGCCGCAGCGCTTCGTCCAGCGCCGCCTCCACCGCGCGCCACTCCGCGACGTTGTTGGTGCGCACGCCAAGGTAGGTGGCCAGCTCGGCGAGGATCTCGCCGGTCTCGACGTCGCGCAGGATCGCGCCCAACCCGGCGGGGCCAGGGTTCCCACGCGCGGCGCCATCGGTGTAGATCAGGATGCGCCGATGCAGCCGGCTCGGGGCTGGCGGCGGTGCCGGCTCAGGCTCAGGCACGCTCGGCCTGCTTGATCTCCCGGGTCACCTCGAAGATGGCGCGCGTTACGTTGATCCCGCGCGGGCAGGCCTCGACACAGTTGAAAACGGTCCGGCAGCGCCATACGCCATCTGCGTCGGCCATCAGCTCGAGGCGCTCCTCGTGGGCCGTGTCGCGGCTGTCGAAGATGAACCGATGGGCATTGACGATGGCCGCGGGCCCGACGTAGTCCGGATTGGTCCAGAAGACCGGGCAGGCGGTGGTGCACGCCGCGCACAGGATGCAGCGCGAGGTGTCCTCGTACAGCTCGCGGTCCGCCTGGGACTGGCGTCGCTCCTTGCCATCCTCCGGGATCTCGTCGTTGACCAGGTACGGCATTGAGGCGCGGTACTTCGCCCAGAAGTCCTCCATGTCGACGAGGAGGTCCTTGACGACCGGCACGCCACGCAGCGGCTCGACACTGATCCGGCGGCCGGCGTCCTTGACCAGGTACTCGCAGGCGAGCCGGTTGCGCCCGTTGATCAGCATCGCGTCCGAGCCACACACGCCGTGGGCGCAGGAGCGCCGGAAGGTGAGCGTCCCGTCGCTGTACCACTTGACCCGGTGCAGCAGATCCAGCACCCGGTCGGATGGTTCTGCCTCGACGGCGTACTCCTCCCAGTGCGGCTCGACGTCGAGCTCGGGGTTGTAGCGACGGATGCGGAGCTGAACCTCCATCGGTCTCAGTAGACCCTCGCCTTCGGCTCGAACTTCGTGATCGTCACCGGCTTGTATCCCATCCGAGTCGCGCCACCATCCTCGTCCCGGAACGCGAGGCTGTGGCGGAGCCACTTCTTGTCGTCACGCTGCGGGTGGTCCTCGCGCGCGTGCGCGCCTCTACTCTCGGTGCGCGCCAGCGCCGATGCGACGGTGGCCTCCGCGCAGTCGAGCAGGAACCCGAGCTCGAGGGCCTCGCCGAGATCCGTGTTGTACCGGCATCCCTTGTCGTCCACGCGCAAGGTGGCTGCGCGCTCCTTGAGCTGCGCGACCTCGTCGCGGGCCTCGGAGAGGAGCTGCTCGGTGCGAAAGACGCCGCACTTGGTGAACATCACCTCCTGCAGCTGCTCGCGGATGACCGCCGGTCGCTCGCCGCGCGCGCTGTTCAGCAGCGCGGTCACGCTGCCCCCGACCCCCGTCTCGGCCGCTGGATCGGGCTCGGGTGCGCTCGCCTCGCGGATGTGCTGCGCCATGGCCA
>VBGQ01000132.1 GCA_005882055.1 Chloroflexota bacterium | reverse complement strand
ACGGCTGTAGTTCTTCTCCTGGCGGGTGGCCAGGTCGAATCGGATCTTCCACAGCTCCTGCTTGGCGTCGACCAGCTGGGCCGCGAGGTCGGCGTCGGAGAGGGCTCGGATCTCGCTGATGTCCATGCTCTAGCCCTCCTTGACGACGAACTTGGTGTCGATTGGCAGCTTGTGGCTCGCCAGGCGCATCGCCTCGCGGGCGATCTCCTCCGGCACGCCGGCCATCTCGAACATGATCCGGCCCGGCTTGACGACGGCCACCCAGTGGTCCGGCGCCCCCTTTCCGGAGCCCATGCGCACCTCAGCGGGCTTCTTGGTGACCGGCTTGTCCGGGAAGACCCGAATCCAGATGCGGCCACCGCGCTTGACGTGGTGAGTCATCGCCCGCCGCGCCGCCTCTATCTGGCGGCTGGTGAGCCAGCAGACCTCCTCGGCCATCAGCCCAAAGTCTCCAAAGCTGACCTCGGTACCGCCCTTGGCCATCCCCGCGCGGCGACCGCGCTGGACCTTTCGGTGCTTGACGCGCTTTGGCATCAACATCGGTCAGGCCTCCTCTGCCGGGGCTTCAGGAGCCTCCGGCTTTTCAGCAACCGATGGCGCCTTGCTTGGCGACGCTTCCTTCGTGCTGGCGGCCTTGCTCCTTGACGCGGTCCGCTTCGTGGCGGCGGGCGCTGCGGCCGCCTTGGTGGGCGCGGGCGCTTCAGCAGCCGCAGTGGCGGCCTCAGCAGTCGCGGCCCTGGCCGGAGCCGGAGCCTCGGGAGCTGCAGACCGTCTCGGCGTCTCAGCTGGTGCTGGGGACACGGTTTCCGCCGCGGGCTTGGGGGTCGCGACCGCGACCGGCTCGGCCGTGGCAGTCGCCGTCGCGGCTGCCACCGGTGCCTCTGCTGCGGCAGCGCGCGTCCCACGAGTCGTCCGCGGGCGACGTGCCTCCCGTGGCTCGGTGCGGGCGGCGCCCGGACGCTCGCCGAGCTGCTCACCGCGGTAGATCCAGGCCTTGACGCCAATGCGCCCATAGGTGGTGTGGGCGTGCACGACGCCATAGCTGATGTCGGCGCGCAGCGTGCCCAGCGGGATGCGCCCCTCGCGGTCCCACTCGGTGCGGCTCATCTCCGAGCCACCCAGGCGACCGGAGACCTGCACCTTGACGCCCTTGGCGCCGGCCTTGATCGAGCGCTGGATCGCCTGCTTCATCGCCTTGCGGAACGCGATGCGTCGCTCGAGCTGTCCGGCCACGTTCTGGGCGACCAGGACCGCGTCGAGCTCAGGCTGCAGGACCTCCTTGATCTCGAGCTTGACCTTCTTGTTGGTGAGCTTGCCCACGTTGGTGCGCAGCGACTCGACGTTGGCGCCGCCCTTGCCGATCACGATCCCCGGCTTCGCCGAGTGGACCGTGACCGTCACGTGGTTGATGCCGCGCTCGATCTCGACCTGGCTGACGCTCGCGTTGGCGAGCTGCTTGCCCACCAGCTGCCGGATCCGCATGTCCTCGCCAAGCAAGGTGGCGTAGTCGCGATCCGCGTACCACTTGGCGAGCCACGGCTTGATGATGCCGATCCGGAAGCCGTAGGGGTGAACCTTGTGACCCATCAGGCCTCCTTGTCAGCCACAGCGATGGTGATGTGGCTGGTGCGCTTGAGAATCTGGAAGGTGCGGCCCTGGGCCCGTGGGCGATAGCGCTTGAGGGTAGGGCCGTCGTCCGCCACCGCGCTCAACACGGTGAGCTCGTCGGCAGACAGGTTGAAGTTGTTCTCCGCGTTGGCGGTGGCGCTCTTGAGCACCTTGGCCACGTCGCGCGCCGCGGCGTTGGGCAGGAAGCGCAGGATCGCCGCGGCCTCCTCCACCGGCTTGCCGGTGATCAGGTCGGTGACCAGGCGCAGCTTGCGCGGGCTCATGCGGATGTACTTGGCGGTGGCGGTCACGCGCATGACGGCACTCCTCGCTCCCCGCTCACTTCAGCGCCGACGAGCGTTCGGTGGCCTTGCCGTGGCCACGGTAGGTCCGGGTGGGAGCGAACTCGCCGAGGCGGTGGCCGACCATGTTCTCGGTGACGAAGACCGGGACATGGCGGCGGCCGTCGTGCACCGCGATGGTGTGACCGATCATCTGCGGGAAGATCACGCTCGCCCGCGACCAGGTCTTCAGCACCTTGCGCTCGTTGTGCTTGTTCATCTCCTCGACGCGGCCGATGAGGCGTGCGTCGACGTACGGACCCTTCTTGACGGATCGACTCATTCGGCTCCCTTACCCCCGCCCGTACCGGCGGCGAACGATCATCTTGTTGCTGGGCTTGGACTTGGTCCGCGTGCGCAGGCCCATGGCCGGCTTGCCCCACGGCGTCTTGGGCGGCATGCCAATTGGCGACTTGCCCTCACCACCGCCGTGCGGATGGTCGCGTGGCGTCATCACCGAGCCGCGCACCTCCGGGCGGCGGCCCATGTGCCGCGATCGGCCGGCCTTGCCGATCTTCTGGTTCTCGTGGTCGAGGTTGCTCACCTGGCCAACGGTCGCCACGCACTCGGCGCGCACCCGCCGCACCTCGCCGGAGGGGAGGCGGATGGTGGCGTGATCGCCCTCCTTGGCGAGCAGCTGCGCGCTGCTCCCCGCCGAGCGTACGACCTGCCCGCCGCGCCCCGCGACCAGCTCGATGTTGTGGATCTGGGTGCCCAGCGGGATGCGCGCCAGGGGCAGCGCATTCCCCGGCCGCGCCTCGACCTCGGGACCGGAGACGACCGTGTCCCCGACGCCCAGGCCGTGGGGCAGCAGCATGTACCGCTTCTCGCCATCGGCGTAGTGGAGCAGGGCGATGCGGGCGGACCGGTTCGGGTCGTACTCGACCGTGGCGATCCGCGCGGGCACGCCCGGCTTGTCCCGCTTCCAGTCGATCACCCGGTAGAGCCGCTTGTGGCCGCTCCCCTGGTGACGCACCGTCAGCTTGCCCTGGCTGTTGCGACCGGCATGCTGCAGCAGCCGCTCGGTGAGCGGCTTGTGCGGCACGCTCTCGGTGACCTCCTCGAAGGTCGGGCGCGTCATCTGCCGCAGGCCGGGGCTGGTGGGTCGGTAGCTTCGCAATGGCATCGATCAGACGGCCTCGAACAGCTCGATCTTCTGGCCCTCGGCGATGGTCACCACCGCCTTGCGCCAGCCGGCGGTCATGCCGGGCGTGCGCCGACCGCGGCGCTTCTCCTTGGGCTTGACGGTGAGCACCCGCACGCCCAGGACGTCGACCTTGAACTCGGCCTCCACCGCCGCCTTTATCTGGAACTTGTTCGCGTCGCGGGCCACGGCAAAGGTGTAGTTGTTGCGCTCGGTCTGGGCGACGCTCTTCTCGCTGATCACCGGGCGGATCAGGATGTCGTGGACGATGCTCGTCACGCGTACACCTCCTGCGCGCGGTTCAGGGCATCGCTTGTGAAGATGACCGTGTCGGCTTCGAGCAGGTCGACGACGTTGAGGCTGTCGGCCAGGATGACCCGCACCTCGCGGACGTTGGCGCACGAGCGCTCGACCGTCTCGTCCCGGCCCGCCAGCACCAGCAGCACCTTGCCCTGGGCGTCCCAGGCCTCGAGATGCTCGATGAAGGCGCGCGTCTTGATCTCTTCGAGAGCGAAGCCCTCGACCACGCGCAGCTCCCCGGCGGCCTGCTTGGCGGAGAGAACGCCCTTCAGCGCGGCGCGCCGCATCTTGGCGGGCATGCGCTGATCGTGGCCGCGCGGGTGCGGTCCAAAGACCACACCGCCACCGCGCCACTGCGGCGCACGACGGCTGCCCTGTCGGGCGCGCCCGGGACGAGCGCCTGGTTGGGCGTCACGCCAAAGAGAGCCTCGGAAAGCTCGACCTTGCCGGCCGGCTTGCCCGATGCGTTGAGGATCGTCGCGCTCTGGGCCATGGTCACTTCGCCTTCTGCACGAGCAGCACGGCATTGCGCGCGCCGGGGACCGCGCCCTTGACCAGGATCAGGTTGCGCTCGGCGTCGACCCTGATGACGGTCAGCTTCTTGACGGTGACCTGCTGGTCGCCCATGTGACCGCCCATGCGCGTGCCCAGCCAGACGCGACCGGGCGTGGTGCCGGCGCCAATGGAGCCGGGCTGGCGGTAGTTCGTGGAGCCGTGCGTCTTGGGGCCGCGCTGGAAGTTGTGGCGCGCGATGGTTCCGGCAAAGCCCTTGCCCTTGCTGGTGCCGATCACGTCGACCAGCTCCCCCGCCTCGAACAGCGAGACGTCGACCGTCTGGCCGGCCTCGTAGCCATCGGTGGACTCGACCCGGAACTCGGAGACGTTGCGAGGCTTGGCGGCGTCCTTGTCGAGATGCTTGAACTGGCCCGCGACCGGCGAGCTGACCTTCTTGGCGGTCCCGGCGACCAGCTGCAGCGCGGCATAGCCGTCACGCTCCGGAGTCCGGAGTCGCGCGACCGTGTTCGGGGTAGCCTCGATGACGCTGACCGGCACGACGCTTCCGTCGTCGCCAAAGATCCGCGTCATGCCGAGCTTGCGCCCGATGATTCCTGCCGGCACTTGAACAGTCACTCCTCCACCAAATGGACCGATGTGAGGCGAGCCGCGGCGGCTCGCCTCCGCATCACATCTTGATCTCGATATCCACGCCAGCTGCCAGCGACAGCCGCATCAGCGCATCCACGGTCTTGGTCGACGGATCGATGATGTCGATCAGTCGCTTGTGCGTTCGGATCTCGAACTGCTCCCGTCCGTCCTTGTGCACGAAGGGCCCGCGGATGACGGTGTACTTCTCGATCCGGGTCGGCAACGGGACCGGTCCCGCAATGTCGGCGCCGGTTCGCTGCGCGGTCTCCACGATCTGCTCGGCCGACTGGTCGAGCAGCTTGTGGTCGTACGCCTTGAGCCGGATGCGGATGCGCTGCTTGGCCATCGCGGTTAGCCGAGCACCTCGGTGATCACGCCGGCGCCCACCGTGTGGCCACCCTCGCGGATGGCGAAGTGCTGGGCTGGCTCAATGGCGATGGGCGTGATCAGCTCAACGTCAACGTTGACGTTGTCGCCGGGCATGATCATCTCCACGCCGCCGGGGAGCGCGATGGAACCGGTGATGTCGGTCGTCCGCAGGTAGAACTGCGGCCGATAGCCGGCATAGAACGGGGTGTGACGCCCGCCCTCCTCCTTGGAGAGCACGTACACCTCGGCCTTGAACTTGGTGCCCGGCTTGACGCTCTTTGGCTTGGCGAGCACCTGGCCGCGCTCGATCTCCTCGCGCTCGATGCCTCGCAGCAGGAGCCCGACATTGTCGCCGGCCATCCCCTCGTCGAGGGTCTTCTTGAACATCTCGACGCCGGTCACCACCAGCTCGCGGCTCTTGGCGTGGATGCCCACCTGCTCCACCGTGTCGCCGGTGTGGACCATGCCACGCTCGATGCGGCCCGTCGCCACAGTGCCACGGCCCTTGATGCCGAAAACGTCCTCGATGGGCATCAGGAACGGCTTGTCGGTATCGCGGGTCGGGGTCGGGATGTAGGTGTCGACGGCGTCGAGCAGCTCCTTGATCGAGCTGAACTCCTCTGCGGCCTGGTCGGTGCTCGTGGACTCCAACGCCTTGAGCGCGGAGCCGCGGATCACCGGGATGTCGTCACCGGGGAACTCGTATTTGCTGAGGAGCTCGCGGACCTCCATCTCGACCAGGTCGATCAGCATCTCGTCGTCGACCATGTCGACCTTATTGAGGTACACGACCAGCGCCGGCACTTCGACCTGGCGAGCCAGGATGATGTGCTCGCGGGTCTGGGGCATCGGTCCATCCGCGGCCGACACCACCAGGATCGCGCCGTCCATCTGGGCGGCGCCGGTGATCATGTTCTTGATGTAGTCGGCGTGACCAGGGCAGTCCACGTGCGCGTAGTGTCGGTTGGCGGTCTGGTACTCGACGTGGGCGATCGCGATGGTGATGCCCCGTGCTCGCTCCTCGGGCGCGTTGTCGATGCTGTCGAAGGCACGGAAGTCGGCCCCGCCGCTCAGCGCCAGGTACTTCGTGATCGCCGCGGTCAGGGTGGTCTTGCCGTGGTCGACATGACCGATGGTGCCGACGTTCACGTGCGGCTTGCTGCGGTCGAACTTCTGCTTGGCCATTTGTCTTCCTTCGTTACTCCTGTTACCTACGTCGCTTAGCGCTTGGACTTTGCGATCAGCTCGTTGGCGAGGCTGCTCGGAACTTCTGCGTACTCTGAAAACTCCATCGAATAGACCGCGCGGCCCTGGGTCATGCTGCGCAGCTCGGTCGCGTAGCCGAACATCTCGGCCAGAGGGACGCGGGCGCGGATGACCCGCGAGGTGCCCCGCTCGTCGATCCCGTCGATCTGGCCGCGCTTGCTGTTCAGGTTGCCGATCACGTCGCCCATGAAGTCTTCGGGGGTCGTGACCTCGACACGCATCACCGGCTCCAGGATCACTGGGTCCGCCTTCTCGACGCCGGACTTGGCGGCCATGCTGCCGGCGATCTTGAAGGCCATCTCCGATGAGTCGACCTCGTGGAACGAGCCGTCGACCAGCGCCGCCTTGACGTCGATCACCGGGTAGCCGGCGATAACGCCACCGGCGAGCGCGTCGCGAATGCCCTCCTCGGTCGGCTTCCAGAATTCGCGCGGCACTGAGCCGCCCACGATCTTGGACTCGAACTCGAAGCCACCGCCACGCGGCAGCGGCTCGAGGGTGATGACGGCATGCCCGTACTGGCCCTTGCCGCCGGTCTGGCGCACGAAGCGGCCCTCCGAGCGGACGGCCTTGCGGATCGCCTCGCGGTAGCTGACCTGGGGCCGGCCGACGTTGGCCTGCACCTTGAACTCGCGCATCATGCGGTCGACGATCACCTCCAGGTGCAGCTCACCCATGCCCGCGATGCGGGTCTGGGAGCTCTCCTGGTCGGTGCTCACCCGGAAGGTGGGATCCTCCTCGGCGAGCCGCTGGAGGGCGATTGCCATCTTGTCCTGGTCGGCCTTGGTCTTGGGCTCCACGGCGAGCTCGATGACCGGCTCGGGGAAGGTGATCGCCTCGAGGACGATCGGCTTGGCCTCGTCACACAGCGTGTCGCCGGTGAAGGTGTTCTTCAGCCCGACCGCGGCGGCGATGTCGCCGGCGCTGACCTGCTCGATCTCCTCGCGGTGGTTGGCGTGGAGCTGCAGCAGTCGACCGATGCGCTCCTTCTGCCCCTTCGAGGCGTTGTAGACGTACGACCCGCTCTTGAGCGTCCCCGAGTAGACGCGGAAGAAGGCGAGCTTGCCAACGAACGGGTCGGCAGCGATCTTGAAGGCGAGGGCCGAGAAGGGCTCGCTCTCGTCGCAGTTGCGCACGACCTCGTCGCCACTGCGCGGGTCGATGCCGGTGACCGGCGGAACATCGAGCGGGCTCGGCAGGAAGTCGAGCACCGCGTCGAGCATCGGCTGGATGCCCTTGTTCTTGAGCGCCGACCCGCACAGGACTGGCATGATCCGCGCGGCCAGCGTGCCGGCGCGCAGCGCGGTCACGATCCGATCCGGGTCGATCTCGTGCTCTTCGAGGTAGCTGTGCGCGATCTCGTCATCGATGTCCGCGAGCGACTCGATCAGCCGCTCGTGCCAGGTCGCCGCCTCCGCGGCCAGCTCGGCGGGAATCTCCCCGACCTCGATCTGGTCGCCCAGGTCATTGCCGTACGTGATCGCCTTCATGTTGATCAGGTCGATGACACCGCGGAACTTGTCTTCTGAGCCGATGGGCAGCTGCAGCGGCACGGCGTTGGCGCCCAATCGGTCCTTGATCATGTCGATGACGTGCCAGAAGTCGGCGCCGGTGCGATCCAGCTTGTTCACGAAGCAGAAGCGCGGCACGGCGTAGCGGTCGGCCTGGCGCCAGACCGTCTCGGACTGGGGCTCGACTCCGGCCACCCCGTCGAAGACGACGACCGCGCCGTCGAGGACGCGCAGGCTGCGCTCGACCTCAACCGTGAAATCCACGTGCCCGGGCGTGTCTATGAGGTTGATTCGATGATCCTTCCAGAAGCAGGTGGTGGCCGCGGCGGTGATCGTGATGCCGCGCTCCTGCTCCTGCTCCATCCAGTCCATGGTGGCGGCGCCCTCGTGGACCTCGCCGATCTTGTAGATCTTCTTGGTGTAGAAGAGGATCCGCTCGGACACGGTCGTCTTGCCCGCGTCGATGTGGGCGATGATCCCGATATTTCGGGTCTTCTCGAGCGGGAAGCTGGTGCTGGGTGCGGGCCGACGCGCGGCTTGGGCCATCGTCATCGGTCTACCACTTGAAGTGGCTGAAGGCCTTGTTGGCCTCCGCCATGCGGTGCGTGTCCTCGCGGCGCTTGACCGCCGCGCCAATGCCGTTGCTGGCATCGATCAGCTCGAACGCGAGCTTCTCCGCCATGCTGTGGCCGTTGCGCTTGCGGGCCGCGTCGATCAGCCAGCGCATGCCCAGCGAGATGCGCCGATCCGCGCGGACCTCGACCGGGATCTGGTAGGTGGAGCCGCCGACGCGCTTGGGCTTGACTTCGATCAGCGGCATCGCGTTGCGCAGCGCGCTCTCCATGACCTCCACGCCGGAGCGACCCGCGGTCTTCTCGCAGCGAGAGATGGCGTCCTCGAGGATGCGCGAAGCGAGCTGGCGCTTCCCGCCGCGCATCAGCTTGTTGGTGAACTGATCCAGGGTGAGCGCGGTGCCGACCAGCTGCTCTTCGTACTTGGCCTTGCGGGCGACCGTGGGACGGCGGGGCATGGCGGAGTCCTAGCTCTTGCCCGGCGACTTGGCGCCGTACTTCGAGCGACTCTGTCGCCGATCGCGCACACCGGCAGCGTCGAGCGTGCCGCGCACGATGTGGTACTTCACCGCGGGCAGGTCCTTCACCCGGCCGCCACGGACCAGGACCACCGAGTGCTCCTGGAGGTTGTGACCGATGCCGGGGATGTAGGCGGTGACTTCCATCTGGTTGGTGAGGCGCACGCGCGCGACCTTCCGAAGCGCCGAGTTCGGCTTCTTCGGGGTGCGGGTCATCACCTGAAGGCAGACCCCGCGCCGCTGCGGGGCGCCGCGCCCCTCGGAAGCGGTCTGCTTCAGGGTGTTGAAGGTCCGCCGGAGGGCAGGAGCCTTCACCTTCTTGATGGCCGGCGTGCGGCCCTTGCGGACCAACTGGCTGATTGTTGGCAACGAAATCCTCGCGGTGATTCGGATCGTGCTGTCCCTGCAGACAGCGCTCGGCGGCTCGTGGACTGCACCCCGTCGCCAAGCGCGCGACCCCACGGCGGGGAGGGCCTCTGGACCGTGACGGAGGGTGCCCGGATGGGCACACACGAAGGCGTCCCGCGAGCGGGACACCGAACGCGGAGTATACGGTCGCTCACGCTCGAGTGTCAACCGAACCACGCTCGCCCCAAAGCCGCGCGCGAACCCCCACCGAGGACTCCGCCGCCGACCTAGTCGCCCGGACGCCCGTCCTGCCCCAGCGTCCCCCAAGCGTTCCCCAAATGGCCAAATTCACATGGGGCGAGCATTGCGAAGACGAATCGGCCATTTGGACGCCCGAATTCCCACCTGGCGTGCGGGCGAAGTGCGGCACGGGATACTCCCGGCTGTCGACCTCCTCCGAGTGCAGGGTCAGGGTCCGCCCCTTCTTGGTGATGCGTCCGGCGGCGGGGGCCTTGATCTCGGTGCGCTCGCCATCGGCCTCGAGGACGGCCAGCACCTGTCCGTCGCAGACCTCGTCACCGTCCGCGATAAGGCCACTCATTGTGGCCCGCCCGCCGGCGCCGGCTCCGGCGCAAAGCCCACGACAAAGGGCGGGCCACACGGTCCGCCCTTTAGCTGATCTCTGCCGGCATCGGGGCCGGCGGTCGGTAACCCTACTTCTTGGCGGCGGCCTTGGCCTTGCCGGCCGTGGCCTTCTTGCCGTCGCCGGCGACCACGGGCTCGCGGTCGTCGGTGAGGCCCTCGAAGACCTGCTCCTCGACCTCGGCCTCGATCTCCTTGTTGGCCTCGGAGTCCATCAGGTCCGCAACGGTCTCCGCCTCGCGGGCGGCGGCCACCTCGGCCTCGTCGACCTCGACCTCGCCGGAGCCATCGGTGTCTGCATCCTCGCCGGTGAGGAAGCTCATCGCGGCCTCCCGCTCGCGCAGCGCCTCCGCCTCCTCGGGCGGCAGCTCGGCTGCCCGGGCCGCAGCCAGGGCACGCGCCTCGGCTCCGGTTCCGGCCGGGATCAGCTTGCCGATGATCACGTTCTCCTTGAGCCCCAGCAGGTGGTCCTTGGCGCCGTTGATCGCCGCCTCGGTCAGCACCCGGGTCGTCTCCTGGAAGGAGGCGGCCGCCAGGAATGAGCTCGTGTTCAGGCTCGCCTTGGTCACGCCCAGCAGCACGGTCTGCGCCGTCGCCGGCTCGCCGCCCTCGGCGAGGATCCGGTTGTTCGTCTCCTCGAACTCGAAGCGATCGATGAGCTCCGACGGGAGCAGCTCGGTGTCACCCGGCGAGTCCACGGTCACCTTGCG
>VBGQ01000131.1 GCA_005882055.1 Chloroflexota bacterium | reverse complement strand
AACCTGGCACTCAGCTACGCGCGCAGCCGCCACACCACCAGTGACTGGGATCGGGCGGCCCGCCAGCAGCTGATCCTCACTGCTCTCGTCCGCAAGCTGATCACTCCTGGGGCGGTCAACATCCGGGCGCTTGCTCGGTCGTTGCAGACGCTGCAGACGGACATGCCGCTCGCTGACCTGGCGACCTTCGTGAGGATCGCGAGGCTCTCAGCCAAGGCCAAGATCGTGGGGGGCGTCCTGGCGCCGCCACGCTTCGCAGGGTTTACTGGGATAGAGCCCGGCACGAGCCGCGGCTGGATCCAGGAGCCGAACCTGACGGCCATTCGCGCCTACGCGAGGGCGCTGCTCGCCAACTGAACGCCAGGCAGCTGGATCGGGGCGCTCTTAGTCGTCGCTGGCTTCGCGGGCGAAGATCTCGCGGGTTCCGCAGTGGTAGCAGCTGTCGTCCGCGGCCCGGATGGTGGTGCCGCAGTTCGCGCAATCGACCAGGAGGTCGCCCTCGCAGATGGGGCAGAAGCGGGCCGTTGACGGGAACTGAAGCGCATCGGTCGGGCAGTAGGCGATACCCCGCGGAGCGGACAGGCCGTACGCCGCGCCGGCGGGCGCGGGAGTGTCGGACGACGGCAGCCGGAGCACCGGCTCGGGCCCTGCCTCGGACTCGATCCCAACCTGCGAGACCCGCAGGTACCCGAGGATCAGGTACAGGACATACAGGCCGACCAGCCCGAACAGCAGGTATGGGAAGACGGTTGCGGTGGCCGAGCCGAGGTCGTGCCCGATCCACTCGATGAAGCCCTTGATGTTCATCCTCGCCGGCGATTCTAGCGTCAGCGCCGCTGGTACACTCCGCCAAACGCAGGCGATCCCCGAGGAGCATGCCCCGACCCAGGCTTGACCGCCATACCCCGCTGACCGAGCTCCACGTCCACCTGGGCGCGGCCGTCACCCCGGCAATCATGTGGGGCATCGCCCACGCCCAGGGCATCCGCCTGCCGACCAAGGACTACTGGGCCTTCCGCAGGCTGATCACCGCCCGCCGCCGCAGCTCGTTCCAGGCGTACCTGGACCTCTTCTACTGGACCGAGCTGATCCAATCCAGCCCGACGGCCATCGAGCGCAGCGTCTACGAGGTGATCGGCGGCGCGTACCGCAAGAACAACATCACCCGCATCGAGCTGCGCTTCAACCCGATGAAACGCAACCGCGGGGGCGAGCAGGACCTCGACCACATCATCGCCGCCGCCTCGCGAGGGATGGATCGCGCGGTGCTCGAATACCCGCAGGTGCGGGCCGGCCTCATCTTCTGCCTGGACCGCAGCTTCTCGCGCGAGCTCAACGAGATCCTCGCCGCCAAGGCGATCGCCTGGCGTGACCGTGGCGTGGTGGCGGTCGACATCGCCGGTCCGGAGGACCCGGCCTTCCGCTTCGCCGATTACCGCGACGTCTTCGCCGAATGCCGCCGGGTGGGCCTGGGGGTGACCGTGCACGCCGGCGAGACCGGCGGCCCCGAGGAGGTGCGCGAGGCGATCGAGGCGCTCGACCCTGAGCGCATCGGTCACGGCGTCAAGAGCGTCTACGACCCGGCGGTGATGGCGATGCTCCGGGAGCGGGGGATCGTCCTGGAGGTGTGCCCAACCTCGAACCTCAACACGGGCGTAGTTCGAGACGCGGCGGAGATGCGCTACATCCTTCGGTCACTGGTCGACAAGCGTGTTTCGTTCGCCCTCTCGACCGATAAGGCGGCCCTGGATACCGCGAATCGGGCCAGTTTCGTGGATCCCGCGCCACCGATCGAGCTCTCCCGCGAGCCGATTCCGGCCGCCAACGGGCACGCCGCGGTGCCCGTCGAGGTCGAGGTTTAGGCTGCTAGACTCCCGGCCGTGTCCTCGATCTGGCGGCCGGTTCGCGAGCGAAATCCCGCCCGCAGCCTGATGGTGGTGGTCGCCCATCCGGGCGACGAGGCGTTCGGATTCGGCGGGGCCATCGCGCGAGTCGCGGCGGAGGGTGCCTACGTCGTCGTGGTGTGCGCGACTCGCGGCGTCTTCGATTCGCGCCTCACCCGCAAGCCACCGGCGCCTGGCGGCAAGAACCGCGACCCAAGGACCGATGCCATCGTCTGGCGCAACATCGACACGATCCGCGAGGACGAGATGCGGCGCAGCGTGGCGCTGCTCGGTGTCCGCGTCCTTCGCATGCTCGACTACGCCGAAGACGATCTCCCGGAGGTCGACTTCGACCTCCTCGTCAGTCGCCTGGTGGAGCCGATCCGGATGCACCACCCAGAGGTGATCCTCACCTTCGGGCCCGACGGCGTGACCGGCGACCCCGATCACGTGGTCCTCTCGCGCGCGATGACCGCCGCGTTCGCCGCCGCCGGGGAGCCGCTTACCTACGAGGACGACATCGAGGAAGACCAGGTCGCCTGGCGAGCCGCGAAGCTCTATCACTTGGTCGTGCCCGTCTCGCAGGTGGCCGCGCTGGGCCTCTCGCGCGTCGGCGGCGGCTACGGATCGCCGGATGGCTCGGAGACCATCACCCTGGATCTCGGGGAGCTCGCCGACCTCAAGCTGGCGGCCATCGCCCGCCACGTCTCGCAGACCGGCTCCGCCGGCCCATTCCATGACTGGGATACATCGGCGCGGAATCGCTATCTGGCGACCGAGTCCTACCGCCTGGCGAGGAGCAACCTCCCGCGTCCAGCCGGCGAGAGCAAGCCCGTGGAGTCCGACCTCTTCGACGGCCTGCCCTAGAAGTCAACAAAAGTCGTATCCGGTCGCCATCGGGCTCTGGTACGCTCGATCGGCCCCGACGTGGACGCTCGAAAGGAATCCGAGCCCTTTATGCCTGACCTGCTCACCGACGAGAACATCATGACTGCCCTCGGGAAGGTCAAGGATCCGGAGATCGGCCGGGACCTGGTCTCCTTGGGAATGGTGAAGAACATCGAGATCACCGGCCCCCACGTCGCGCTGAGCGTGGAGCTCACTACGCCGGCGTGCCCGCTGAAGGCCAAGATCGAGGACGACATCGTCAGCGGGTTGCAGGAGCTCGGCGCGGAAACGGTCAAGGTCGATTGGCTGAGCAACGTGAAGCGCTCGTTCGGCGGACCCGCGGCAGATCTCATTCCCGGCGTGAAGAACACGATTGCGGTTGCCTCCGGCAAGGGCGGCGTTGGCAAGACCACGGTCGCTGTCAACCTCGCCGTTTCGCTGGCGCGTGATGGCGCCCGCGTTGGGCTCCTGGATGCCGACATCACGGGCCCCAACGTACCGCTCATGATGGGCACCATGGGCGCCCATGTGACCGGTGCCGGAGGGCGCGTCATCTGGCGCGGCCCGCTCATCCACTCCGCTATCCAGCAGTTCCTGCGCGACGTGGACTGGGGCGAGCTCGACTACCTGGTCGTCGACCTCCCGCCGGGAACGGGCGACGCGGCGCTGTCGCTGAGCCAGCTGATCCCGCTCACCGGAGCCGTGATCGTGACGACGCCCCAGGAGGTATCGCTGGCCGACGCGCGCAAGGCGATCGCGATGTTCACCAAGGTCAACGTGCGAACGCTGGGCGTGGTCGAGAACATGAGCGGCTTCATCTGCCCCAACTGCGGAGAGGAGCACGACATCTTTGGCTCGGGCGGTGGCGCCAAGATCGCGCGCGAGCTCGAGCTGGACGTGCTGGGCCGGATCCCGCTGGAGCCGGGTGTCCGATCGGGTGGAGATGCCGGCGTTCCGATTACGTCAACGCAGCACCCGGACGCCGATCATTCTCGCGCCGGGGCAGCGATGCGCGAGGTGGCGCGCACCATCGCCGGGCGGATCAGCGTGGTTGCCGAGCCGTACGCAATGGCCGCGGCCGGGTAGATCGATCCACGCCGGGGGAGTTGATGCCGTCGGGCACCGACCCCTTGGCTGGCATTGCAACAGCCTGCGGGGCCGGCGCCCGATTCCTCCTTCCTTGAGCCGCTTGGATCACTCTGCCGTTCGGCTGGGGTGCTGGTTGTCCGGCTGACGAAAGGGCTAGCCGGGTAGGGCATCGCCGGACGGGGCCCCGGACCTAGAATCGGGCGGTGCGGGTCGGGGTCATTGGAGATGTTCACGCCAACCTGACGGCGCTGCGCGCGGTCCTGTCCGACGCGGCCGCCATCGGCTGCGACGCGATCTGGTGCGTCGGCGACGTGGTCGGCCGCGGGCCGCATCCCAATGAGGTGGTCGAGGAGCTGGCTCGGCTCGAGATTCCCACGGTCCAGGGCAACTGGGACGAAGCGGTCGGCATGGAGCGCGAGCAGGCCGGCAGCCTTTGGACCTCGCCAGGGGCCGAGGAGTGGGGGCACGCCTCGCTGAACTGGACGGTTCGCGTCATGAGTGAGGAGCACCGCGCCTGGCTTCGCCAGCTGCCGGCGACACTTCGCATGGACGTCGACGGTCGCAGCGTCCTCCTCTTCCACGGCACGCCGATGAAGCGGAACGAGTACCTCTGGGCGGACCGGCCGTCGCGGATGTATGCCCGCATCGCGGCCGACGAGGGCGACGAGCTGTTCTGCTACGGGCACACCCACGAGACGCTCCACAAGCTCGTGGGCCAGCAGCACTTCGTGGCGTGCGGCTCCGTCGGCTGCGGGAGCCATTCGCGCGCCCGTTACGCCGTGATCTACCTGGGCCAGCCGGACCTGGCAGTTGGAGTCCGATCCGTCGATTACGACTCGACGGGCGTGGCCGCGGACCTGGCTCGCGCGGGTCTGCCGCTCGACCTGCTCCGCGTGCCGCCCGTGCCACACCCGCTCGAGCCCGAGCCGGTGGCCAGCGAGGCGAGCTAGGTCGCCTTCGCCTCGCGCTCGTACGGCTGGCCGTCGGCGGCCGGCGGAATGCTCCGACCCACCACCCCCGCCAACACGATGATCGTGACCAAGTAGGGCAGGGCGCTGAAGACCTGCTCGGGGACACCGGAGAGGAGCGCTCCCAGGTCCCCGGTGGGCGGGTTGAACTGCACGGCCTGCCCGAGCGTGTCGGCGATCCCGAAGACCAGCGCCGCGCCAAAGGCCCCAATCGGTGTCCATCGGCCGAAGATCAGGGCGGCCAATGCAATGAACCCCCGCCCGTTGGTCATCCCGCCCTGGAAGGTGCCGATGTACTCGAGCGTGAACCAGGCTCCGGCCAGCCCGGCGAGGACACCGCCCAGCAGCACGTTGCGGTACCTGAGGCGGATCACGTCGATTCCCAGCGTCTCGGCGGCCCGTGGGTGCTCGCCCACCGCGCGGCTGCGAAGGCCCCAGCGCGATCGGTAGAGGAGCACTTGGAGGACGATCACCAGGACGAGCATGGTCAGGGTGATCGGCCCGTGCCCTAGGAAGGTGGTCATCACCCAGCCTAAGACCGGCACCGAGGCCGCCTGCGCGGGGACGTGGAACGACTGGAAGTTGCCGGCGGAGGGAATCGGGTTCTGGCTGATGAGCAGGTTGAGATACCCGGTGATCGCCAGCGCCTCGATGTTGATGATCGTCCCGGAGATGATCTGGTTCGCCCGCACCGTGATCGACAGCCAGGCGTGCAACGCCGAGACCGCTACCCCCGCGGCAATCGCCGCCACCACGCCCACGAGCAGCGGGAAAGTGAGGCCCAGCGGGCCTGGGTTGGTCGTTGGCGCGCCGCCGTTCACGAGCGCCGCGACGTACCAACCAACGAATGCGGCGAACAGCATCATCCCCTCGATGCCGATGTTGACGACCCCCGAGCGCTCGTTCATGAAGCCGCACAGGGCTCCGAGCGCGATGGGCGTGGACAGGGTGATGATCAGCTGACCGTTGGTGGCCATCACCGACAGCAGGTAGCCCAGGAACTGCAGCACCAGGCCGATTACCGGCAGGTGCAGGACGACGTCCATCGCTCGCTCCTTCGGCTACGGGGCCGCCTGGCCGCCGTAGGTCTCCGCCACCGTCTGCAGCTCGCTGACCTTCGCGCTGCGCGCCCGGATGCGGAAGATGTAGCGGACCAGGATCTCCGCGGTCAGGAAGAACAGGATGGCGCCCTGCAGGACGTCGACCATCTGGGCGGGGACTCCGGCCTCGATCTGCATCAGCCCCGATCCGGCGCGCATGGCGCCCAGCAGCAGCCCGGCGAACAGGATGCCGACCGGGTGCGCCTGGCCGAGCAGCGCCACCGTGATCCCGTCGAAGCCGACGTTGGTCGAGTACCCCGCGGGCATGTAGCCGGTCAGGCCCAGGATCTCGCCGGCTCCCGCCAGCCCCGCGAGCCCGCCACAAAACGCCATGGTGATCACGATCAGCAGTCGCGGACGCATCCCGGCGTAGCGAGCGGCATCCGGACCGGCTCCGACCGTGCGGATCTCGAAGCCGATGGTGGACCGGTAGAGCAGCCACCACGCCACCGGGATGGCGATGAACGCGAAGACGACCCCAAGGTGGCCGTTGCCGCCCACCAGGATCGGCAGCGAGGCGTTGCCGACGTCGGGCGTCCTGGCGAAGGTGGCGCCGACCGCGCGCAGTGGACCGGTGACCACGTAGGCCACGATATACAGCGCGATGTAGTTGAGCATGATCGTCGTCACCACCTCGTGGGCTCCGGTGAACGACTTGAGGAATCCAGGGATCGCGCCGTACGCGGCTCCGACGGCGATGGCGGCGAGCAGGGCCACCGGAATGGCCACAATCCCCGGCGCGTGCGCGAGCCATGCCCCGATCGCGGCGGCGGCGAGGCCGCCCGTAAGGAACTGGCCCTGCGCCCCGATGTTGAACAGCCCCGCCTTGAAGGCAATGCCCACCGCCAGCCCTGCGAGGAT
The DNA here is from genome assembly GCA_005882055.1 of Chloroflexota bacterium. Classification (GTDB taxonomy): domain Bacteria; phylum Chloroflexota; class Limnocylindria; order QHBO01; family QHBO01; genus CF-82. The sequence goes on along the minus strand of VBGQ01000131.1, from coordinate 9,610 downwards.
CAGCGGCGCCGCGTTGACGATCGTCGAGATGACCCCGTCGAACGACCCGAACGAGCCCTCGACCAGGGCCTTATAGGCGACCAGCGGCAGGGTGAAGTCCAGCCCCAGGATCAGCGGCGAGGAGAAGATGACGATCACCGCCCCCAGGACCAGCGCCAGCACGATGGCCAGCGCCGGAATGATCGAGGCGTCCCGGATCCGCCGCAGGGTCACGCTGCGCCCTCCGCGATGATTGGTGGCGGTCCCTCGCGACCCCCGGTGGCCATCAACAGCCCGACCTCCTCACGCGTCGCGCTGCGACCGTCCATCACCGCCACGATGCGGCCGCGGAACATGACCCCGATTCGATCTGACAGCTCCAGAACCTCGTCGAGCTCGGCGGAGATCAGCAGCACCGCGGCGCCCGCATCGCGCTTGGCGATCACCTGGCGATGGATGAACTCGATGCTGCCGACGTCGAGGCCGCGGGTCGGCTGGTCGAGGACGAGCAGCTTGAGATCGCGGTCGAACTCGCGAGCGACGACGACCTTCTGCTGGTTGCCGCCCGACAGCGTCGAGGCCGGGACCGTGGGCGATGGGGTGCGGACGTCGAAGTCGGCGATCACCTTCTCCGCGTGGCGCCGGATCGCATCGTCGTCACGCACCAGGCCGCGCGAGAACGGCGGCCGGTAATAGCTGGTGAGCACCGAGTTGTCCGTGAGCGGAAAGGCGAGCACCAGCCCGAACCGATGACGGTCGGCGGGCACGAAGCCCTCCCCGAGGTTGTGCATGCGGCGTGGGGTGGCGCCGGTGATCGCGCGGCCCGAGAGCTGGACGGTGCCGCCGGACGGCTTGCGGAGCCCGGCGAGCGCTTCCACCAGCTCGTCCTGGCCGTTTCCGGCGACGCCGGCGATGCCGAACACCTCCCCGGCGCGGACCTCGAAGTCGACGCCATGCACGACCTCGTGGCCTCGATCGTCCTTCACCTGGATGCCCGAGACAGTCAGCATCGGCTCTCCCGGATGGCTCTCGCCGCGATCGGCGGTCAGCTGAACCTCGCGACCGACCATGAGCTCCGCCAGGTCGTCCTCATCGGTCTCGGAGGGAATCCGGCTGCCGACCACCTTGCCCCGGCGGATGACCGTGATCCGATCCGCGATCTCGAGCACCTCGTACAGCTTGTGGCTGATGAAGATGATGCTGGTGCCCTCCGCGGTGAGACGACGCAGGACGGTGAAGATCTCCTTGGTCTCCTGGGGCGTGAGCACCGCCGTCGGCTCGTCGAGCACCAGGATGTCCGCGTTGCGGTAGAGCGCCTTGAGGATCTCGACGCGCTGCTGCCAGCCGACCGAGAGGCTGCCGACGCGGAGGTCTGGATCGATCTCGGAGCCGAAGAAGCGGCCCAGCTCGCGGATGCGCGTGTGGGCGCCCTTGCGGTCCATGAAGACCGGATTCGCCATCGGTTCCTCGCCCAGGAGGATGTTCTCCGCGACCGTCAGCACCGGGACGAGCATGAAGTGCTGGTGCACCATGCTGATCCCCTGCGAGATCGCGTCGGAGGGTGACGCGATCGTCACCGGCTTGCCCCCCAGCAGGATCTCGCCCTCGTCCGGCGTGACCAGGCCGTAGAGGATGTTCATCAGCGTCGTCTTGCCCGCGCCGTTCTCCCCGAGCAGCGCGTGGATCTCCCCTCGACGCACGTCCAGGTCGATGTGGTCGTTGGCCACCACCCCGGGGAAGCGTTTGGTCACGCCGCGCATCTCGAGCGCGGCCGGACGGGTCGCCGCCTGGGTCACGACCATGGTTCCTCGCCTAGGAATGAGGCAGAAAGCCGAGCGGGCCTGCCCACGGATGGGCCGGCCCGCTCGTCAGCAGTCGATTCGGCGATCTAGCCTCGGCTCACGCCGGCGGCTGACCGTTCTTGTTGTCGCAGGATCCGAAGGGCGTCTCGACGCAGGCCTTGATGGTCCCGTCCTTGAGGCCCTTGATGGCCGCATCGATCTTCGCCTGGATGTCCGGCGTGATCATGCTCTGGCTGTCGTGGAAGGGGGAGAGGCCTACCGAGTCGGTGGTGATGTCCAGCGGAATGGTGCCGCCCTTGTCGGTCTTGCTGTTGATGCGCTGAATCGCATCTGAGACGGCCTTGGTGAGCTTCTTCTCCGCGCTCACCACGGTGCACTTGGCCGTGTCGGGCGTGGAGACGAACTGGTCGACGTCGACGCCGATGGCGTGGATGTTGTGGTCACACGCGGACTGCAGCACGCCGTTCCCCGTCTTGCCGGCGACCTGGAAGAGGACGTCGATGTCGGGGTTCTGGCTCAGCAGCTGATCCGCGGCGGCCTTGCCGCCGGCCGGGTCGTTGAAGGCCTTGGCATCCGGTGCCGGTGCCCGCTCGTGCTGATGCTGGCGGCGACAACGCCGGCGAGGTAGCCCGGCTGCTGCGCCTTGAAGACGAGGCCCTGGTAGTTGGGGAGCAGCTTGGCGGCGTCGCCCTTGCAGGCGAACGTGCTATCCGGGTTTCCCTGCTCATCCACGCAGATGCCCTGGTCGACTCCGATGAACTTGATGTTCGGATTGGCCTTGGCGGCCTTGGTGGTGTCGCCGCCAATGGCGAAGCCGATCGTCACGATGATGTTGTAGTTCTTGGCGACGAATGAGTTGATGTTCTTGGCGTAGTCCGCTGACTGGGTGGTGACCACGCTCTGCGGCGCCGGGGCTCCAACCGCCTGGGCACCCGCCTTCGCGCCTTCCCACGAGTACTGGTTGAAGTTGTGGTCGTCGAGCGTCCCGACGTCGGTCACCACACCGATCTTCAGGGTGCTCGTGGGACCGCCGCTGGCGCTGTTCCCGCCGCCGGTGTTCGACTGGCAGGCCGCCAGGAGCACGATGGCCAGCGAGGCTGCTGTGGCGCCAAGGGCATACCGATGCTTCCGCATGAACTCTCCTTCACCCTCGGTGTGTGAACGAAATCCACGGACGCCGCATGCCTGACACGGCGCAAAGCGCGCATCGACCGCTGAGGGGACGGGCCGAGGCGAATCTGCGGCATCATACTGCCCGCCCGAACGCGCCTCAAGAGATTTCGCTGTTATGTCTCGACGTCCCCCCAGACGACCCCGCGTGGTCATCTTCGACCTCGACGGCGTCGTGTACCGGGGACTCGATCCGGTGCCGGGCGCAGCGCAGCTGATCAACTCGCTGCACCAGCGCAGGGTGCGCGTCCGGTATGCGACGAACAACTCGATGGCCTCGCGCGAGGCCTACGTCGAGCGGCTCGGAGCCATGGGTATTCCGTCCTCGGTCGCCGAGATCGTGACCTCCACGTCGGCGACCGTCGGGTACCTGCGGCACCATCTCCCCGAGGCGCGACGCGTGATGGGCGTCGGCTCGCCGGCCATGATCGCCGAGCTGCAGGCTGCGGGACTGGAGGTCATCCCGGTTGCCGACGTCACCCACCCGGGGTACCAGGGGGAGCCGTTGACGGATCGGGTGGATGCCGTGGTCGTGGGCCTCGACCAGGCCTATGACTACCTTCGGGTGGCGGTGGCAGCGACCGCTGTCCGGGACGGGGCTGCCTTCATCGCCACCAATGCCGACCTGCGCTACCCGACGCCACGCGGCTTCCTCCCAGGCGCTGGATCGCTGGTTGCCGCGATTCGCGCCGCGTCCGGAGGCGTCGACCCCATCGTGGTCGGCAAGCCCGAGCCGAACATGTTCGCGGAGATCCTGGAGGATGCGGGCGTGGAGCCTGCGGCGGCGGTCGTGATCGGCGACAACCCGGACGCGGACATCCTGGCCGCCCATCGGTCCGGCATCTTCTCGGTCCTGATCCTGACCGGCGTCGCCGACGCGGCGACGGCCGACGGCCTGGCTGGTGACCGCCAGCCTGACGTCGTGGTCGCGGGTCACGCGGAGCTGGGACGGCTCTTCGACGAATGGCTCAGCTGAGCTGGTCGGTCGCCTCGTTGGCCCAGGCGCTCCACTCCGGCTCTGCCTCGCTCACCAGGCGCTCGAGCACCATTGGCGGCCCAAAGCCCCGGCGGAAGGCGTTCAGCGCGATCGACACCAGCTCCTGGCGCGTGAGCCCGAGGGCCGTTGCGGTGCGGGCCAGCTCATCGGTGAGGTTGGTGTTCGAGACCACTCGGTCATCGGTCGAGCAGGTGACGCTGACCCCAGACCGATGCAGGCGCGCTAGCGGATGGTCCGCCAGATCGGCGACGATGCCGGCCTGGACGTTGCTGGTGGGGCACAGGTCAAGGGTCACTTCGCGTCGGATGAGCTCCTCCACCAGGTCGTGGTCCTCGGCGGCGGTGACCCCGTGTGCGATCCGGGTGGCACCCAGGTCGAGCGCCTCGCGGATGTGCTCCACGCCGGCCACCTCTCCCGCATGAGCCGTCAGCTTGAGCCCGCCCTCCGCGGCGGCCAGGAAGGCAGCGGCGTGTGGCGGCGCGGGCCATTCCGCTTCGGGGCCCGCCAGGTCGAAGCCCACCACCGGCTCGCCGAAGGCGGCCGCCTCGCGCGCCAGCAGCACGTTGGCAGCCGGTGGGTGCGAGCGCATGGCGGTGATGATCAAGCTGACCGCCGGCGCGCTCGAGCCGAGCCGATCCATGGCGTCTTCGATCCCCTGGGCAACGGCCTCGATGACCGCACCCATGCCGAGCCCGCGCTCGAGGTGGAGGCGCGGCGCCCAACGGATCTCCGCGTAGCGCACCCGCTCCTCGGCGAGCGTCACGACGAGCTCCACGGCCGCCCGCCGCAGCGCCGAATCGGTCTGCAGCAGGGCAATCGGCAGGTCGAAATAGGAGAGCAGCTCGGACTGGGTCGCGCACCGCGCCGGAGCGATCATGCGCAGCCTGGCCTCATCGAGGCCCAGGTTGAGGCCGATGGCCGCGGCGAGCTCCACCGCGGTCTCGGGCCGCAGCGCGCCGTCGAGGTGCTGGTGAAGCTCGGCTTTCGGGAGACGCCACAGCGCCTCCTGGAGTTCGCCCATTTCCTCGCCGGCGGGACGTTGGGACGGCAGAGGAACCATCTGTGGGCATCATAGGACGCAGATTTCGCGTCACGGCTCCGCTGGCGCTGGGGATTGCCGCCGTGCTGGTGCTGGGCGCCGTCCTGGCCGCCCGGTCTCCGGATCCCTTCGTCGCCGACCCTGCCGCCGCGGCGGCCCTGCGCGCGGCGGTCGCCTCCGACCGAGACCTGGCGGTGGCCCAGTGACCGCTGCGGCAGAGGCCATTGGCCAAGCGGATGCACGGGTTGGGGACCTGGAGGCGACCTTGCGTCGCCTCGCATCCGAGCTGGCGGTGCTCGGGCGGCCCGCGCCTTCCCGGCTCGCGCTGGAGCCGGGCCAGCTGGCGGGGATCGGCGCCCAGCTGGCGACCAGCGCAGACGCCGCGGATGGCTTCTGGTTGATGCGCCGTGCTACCGCGGCCACGCTCGACAGCCTCCAGAACGCGTTCGCGGCAGTCGACGCCCGCGACCCCGACCGGGCACTGACGGCGATCTCTGCGGCGGAGATGAGCCGCGCCACGGTGCGCGCCTGGCCCGGCAACCTGCTGACGCTGCCGTTCTGGACGAAGGCAACCGGGGACCTGTTGGCAGCGCTGCGGTCGCTGGCGATAGCCCTTCGCGACCACGACGTGGCGGGTGCCCGTGCAGCGGAAGCGAGGTATCGGTCCGCTGCGACAAGCGCGCACCAGGCGGACGTGGCACTCGCTGTTGCGATCGCGGAGGGAGGGTCGGCCGTGAGCGACACCCCGCTCGCGGCAGCTGCGCTGGCCCTGCGGGCGGTCCAGGACGCCCTCGGCGAGGTGCGGTCTATACTCGTTTGACCGTGACGGGACGCCATCCATGCGCCCGGCACAGGGGGATCGCCACCAGACGAGGAGGATGCTTCGCATGCGCGTGCGCGCCGCTTCCCTGAGTCCCACCGCCGTCCAAGCCGACGTGCTGGCCGTGCCGATCTACCGCGAGGACCAGGAGTTTGCCGCCGATCTGGCCGAGCTCGATGCGGCCTCGGGGGGAGTGATCAGCGACGCCATGGACTGGGGCGAGTTCAACATCCTTGAGCACTACACCGCGCTGGTCGACGGCGGATCGCTGCCCTGTCGGAAAGTGCTGCTGGTGAACGGCGTGCGGCGTGGCCGCGGTGCGTGGCGAGCGCGTCGCATGGCCTCCACCGCGGTTCGCCGCCTCCAGGGACGGGGCGCGACGACGCTGGCCCTTTGGCTCCGCGACGGCGAGGACGAGGACGCATTTGCGGCCGCGATCGTCGGCGCCCAGCAGGGCACGTACCGACCCACCGGCATCTACGGACGCGTCCGGGATACCGAAGCCATGAAGCGATCGGTCGAGGAATTGGTCCTGGTGGGCGGGCCGAGCCAGGAGGTCATCGATCGCGCCGTCCTGGTCGCCGATGGCGTGGAGTTCGGTCGCACCCTGGCCAATCGCGCCTCCAACGACCTCTTCCCCGAGCGGATGGCGGACGTTGCTCGTGAGCTGGAGGCAGATGGCTGCACGGTCGAGGTGCTGGGCCCTCCGGAGATGGCCGCGCTGGGCATGAACGCGCTGCTCGGCGTGGGGCAGGGCGCCACGCACGAGCCACGCCTGATCGCGGTCAAGCTCCCGGGCTGGGACAAGCACCCGGACCGGCGGCTCGCCATCGTCGGAAAGGGCGTCTGCTTCGACTCCGGCGGAGTCAGCCTCAAGCCGCCGGAACGCATGGAGGAGATGAAGCACGACAAGTCCGGTGCCGCAGCGGTGATCGCCGCCGCACGAACGGTCGCGCGACTGGCGCCTGAGACGCCGCTGATGGCGGTCGCACCGATGGTCGAGAACATGCCCGGAGGGAACGCCCAGCGCCCCGGCGACGTGGTCAAGGCGATGAATGGCAAGACGGTCGAGGTCATCAATACCGATGCCGAGGGTCGCCTGATCCTGATCGACGCGCTGCACTGGGCGGAGCGGGAAGGAGCGACGCACCTGGTCGACATCGCGACGCTCACGGGATCGGCCAGCGTGGCGTTCGGAGACCTGATCAGCCCTTACTTCGCAAAGCCCCGCGAATGGGGAACGTCAGTCCAGGCAGCGGGCGACGAAACCGGTGAGTGGCTCTGGGAGATGCCGCTGGCCACCGAATATCGACCCTCCCTCGACTCGGCCTACGCGGACATCGTCAACTCAGGAACGCGTGAGGGCTCGTTCATCAAGAGCGCGGTCTTCATCCATGACTTCGTGACCGTGCCCTGGGTGCACATGGACATCGCCGGCACGGCGTACCTGCTCAGCGACAAGTCGACGAACCCCAAGGGCGCGCTGGGCACCGGCGTCACGACGCTCACGCGCCTCGCGCTCGACTACGTGGCCGGCGCATAGAGGGTCGAACGGCCCCGCCGGGCACGCCGGCGGGGCGAGATCGCGCGGCGATCAGTCCTCGTCCGCGCCCTCGTCGTCGTGGGTCACGTCGTGGGCAACGTCGCGCACGGCGTCCTTGGTCCGGCCCCAGCCTTCCTGGAGCTTCCCCTCGGCCTGTCGGCTCTCGCCCTTGGCTTCGGTCTCTGGATCGTTGGTGGCGTGCCCCCACGCTTCCTCGACCTTGCCGGCCCCTTCCTTGACGGGACCAGCGACTCGGTCCTTGTCCATGACCGTTCCTCCCATACACCCGGCGGCTGCCGGGTCTCACCCCGTCCTGAGACGCACGCCGCGTGCCAGCGGCTAGGATGCCGCCGTGACGCCCCTGGTCATCGCCGCCGCGGCCGCCTTTGCGGTGATCGGCGGGATCGCCGAGCGCGTCGCTTCGGTCTGGCCCCCCGACGAGGCCCGCAGGCGGCCACCAGGAGTGCGCACCGCGGGACTGGCGCTGGGGGCTGGACTGTCCGCCGCGGCGGTCGCGTGGAGATCGGCGCTGCCGCTGTGGGCCACCCTGGTCTACCTGGCCTTCCTGGCCGGGATGGTCTTCCTCTCCGCCACGGACCTCGAGCAGCGCCGCCTGCCACACATCCTCCTCGACCCGCTGATCGTCGCGTCGCTGCTCTTCGCGCCCTTCAACCCGGCGGTCAAGCCTCTCGACGCGGGGATCGGTGCTGTGGTGGCGCTCGGCTTCCTAGGCGTGACCGGGCTGTTGGTTCGCGGCGGCATCGCCCTCGGTGACCTGTACCTGATCGTGCCCATCGGTCTCTTGCTCGGCTGGCCCACGATCTTCACCGCGATCTTCCTGGGCGCCCTGCTGTCCGCGGCGGTGGGGATCGCTCTGCTCGTCACGCGGCGCGCCGGCATGCGCAGCTACATTCCGTTTGGTCCGTTCCTGGTCGCCGGCCTGGTGCTGGCGCTCGTCTGGGATCCCACGCTGCTGGGACCGCTCTCCGCCATCCCTGGCTGACCCGGCTGGTGCGGTCTGGGGGCTTGAAGTGGGGTTGTATGCTGTCGGCTCCGCCGCGTGCCCGAGCGGCTCGTCGAGACTCCGCTCCCTGCCCACGGTGCCCGGACAGTCGCCGCACACCGGTCGGAAACCCAAGGAGGCGCATGTCGACCGTTCGGCGTCGCATGGTCCCGGCGCTGGCGCTCCTGCTCGCCGCGGTGCTGCTTCCGCGCAGCGCTGTTCCCGCGCAGGCAGGCGATCCCGACGTCAATGGGGCGATCGCGCAGCAGCGCCAGATGCAGGCGGAGCTCGAGCGCCAGCGGCAGCAGCTCGCCTCGCTGCTCGACGATCAAGCCAACCTGAGCGCCAGCCTCCAGCAGCTGCGCGGCGACCTCGACGCCGTCGGGGTCGCGATCACCGATGCCGAGGCCCAGCTCCGGATCCTGAGCGATCAGTTCGCGCGGTCCAAGGCCGAGCTGGCGGCGGATCGATTGCAGCTGACCACGCTCTCTCGCGACCTGACGACGGTCGCCACCCAGATCGACCAGAACCGCACGGCGCTCGCCGGGCGTGAGGCGCTGTTCGAGGATCATCTGCGGCACGCCTACGCCCAGAGCCAGGTCTCGATCCTCGAAGTGATCCTCTCATCGCAGTCCTTCGCCCAGGCTGCCGGCGAGCTGGGCGACATCCTGGCCCTGAGCGATGCCGACCGAGCGCTCGCCGACGAGATCCGGAATGCTCGCGAGCAGCTCGACGTGCGACAGGCGACGCTGCGCGACGGTCGAGCCATCTTCACCGCGCTTGCGCAGGAGGCCGAGGCACGCGCCGGCGAGCTCAGCGTGCAACAGGCCCAGCTCGACGCAGCGCGGGCGGCACTGGCGGAGAAGCAGATCAAGCTCCGCAAGCTCCAGGCGGAGCAGCAGTCGCAGCTCGCTGCCGCAGCCCGCAACGCGGATGCCTATCGCCGCGAAATCGCCGCCCAGGAGGAAGCGCTCGCGGGCCAGGCGGAGCTTGTCGCGCGGCTCAAGGAACAGGCCCGGAAGCTCGACCTCGCCTACCAGGGCCGCTTCGCCTGGCCGCTCATCGGTGACTTCGTGGTCACCCAGGAGTTCGGGCCGACCATCTACGAGTCATTCCACGCCGGCATCGATATCGCCTACTACCACCCCGTCTGCGGCGGCAAGATCTACGCGGCCGCCGATGGGGTGGTGCTGGCGGACGGTCGGCCCAAGGCGGAATGGGGCGACACGGCGATCGGGGTGATCATCGGCCACAGCC
>VBGQ01000130.1 GCA_005882055.1 Chloroflexota bacterium | reverse complement strand
GTACCCGACCCTCGAGCAGGAAGTTCGCCGCACGCGACGCAGCGAGCGCGGCTTCTCCGTCCTGATGGTCGACGTCGACGGGCTCAAGGGCGTAAACGACACCTTGGGCCACCAACGCGGCGACGAGGTGCTCCGCGCGCTGGGACGAACCATTCGAGCCTCGATTCGCACCGTGGATACCGCGTATCGCTACGGTGGGGACGAGTTCCTCGTCCTCCTGCCCGAGACCGATTTCGCCGGCGCCTTCGTAGTAGCCGAGAAGGTCCGCGCCGAAGCGGAGGAGATGGGGTACCGCCTCGAGTCCGAGGGTGCGCCGACCAGCGTCAGCATCGGTCTGGTCTCCCACCCCGAGGACGGAGGCAGCGCCGATGAGCTGGTGCGGGCGGCGGATCGGGCCATGTACAACGCCAAGTCGCTGGGGAAGAACCAGATCAGCGGCTATCCCCGGCCACCCAGGCTTGCGGGGCCGGTGGCCGTGCCGGCTCCCGATCGAGAGCCCGAACCCGGTCCGGCGGGCGCGACCGTATCGGTCCCCATCGGTGAGCCGATTGCGTCGCCATCTGCGGCGGCAGCGGCCCCTGCGGCAGCAGCCGCTGCGCCTGATGAGGGTTCCCACGCGGCCATCACCGAGGAGCCGGCCGTCGAGCCGGCCGTCGAGCCGGCCGTCGAGCCGCTGGCCGCCCAGGACCCCGAAGCACAGCCATCCGAGCCCGCCCCGGACGCGCACTGGACGCCGGTCCCCGAGGGACGGCCGCGGCGCATCAGCCTGGCCGTCGGTGATCAGACCGATGAGGACGAACCCGACGCAGCCGTCGTACGTCGCCAGATCGCGGTCGCGTCCCGTTCCTTCGATCCGGACCATCAGATCCGGCGTGCCATGGACGCGTTCCTATCACCGCCCCCGGGCGGAGAGCGTCGCCCGGACTGACACCCGGGCTGGGCACGCGGAACCGAGGCGCGCGGGGCTCGCCTGCAGGAGGGACTGCTAGACTCGCGCCACGATGCCTGGCTTCGCCACCCGTGCGATCCGCGCCGCCGGGCGCACGCCGGACGCGCCGCAACCCCCGGTGAACGTTCCCCTCTACCAGACCAGCACCTTCGAGGTTTCCAGCGCCGGCGAGCTGGCAGACCTGCTAGAGTTCCGGACCCCCGGCCACTCCTACAGCCGCTACTCGAACCCGACCTTCGCAGCGCTCGAGGCGGCGCTCGCCGAGCTCGAGGGAGGTGAGGCCGCCGTGGTAAGCGCGTCAGGCATGGCGGCGATCCACGCCGCATTGGTCTCGACCCTGCGCCCCGGCGACGAGGTCCTGGCCGCACCCGCGCTGTACGGCGGCACCTATGCCCTGCTGACCGGACTACTGGCGCGCTTTGGCATCGGCGCGCGCTTCCTGCCATTGACCGATGCAGCATCGGTCGGCGAGGCCATGACGGACCGGACTCGGCTGATCTGGGCAGAGACGATCGCGAACCCGACCACCGAGATGGCGGACCTCGCGGCGCTCGCTGACCTCGCTCACCGCCGCGACGCCCTGCTCTTCGTCGACAACACCTTCGCCTCCCCGTACCTCTGCAACCCGCTGGCGCTGGGCGCCGACCTTGTGGTGCACTCGCTGACCAAGTACGTCGGTGGCCACTCCGACCTGATCGCTGGTGCAGTGATTGGTCCTGCCGAGCGGGTAGCGGCCGCGCGCCACGTCCTCATTGATGCGGGCGGAAACTCCCAGCCACTGGAGGCGTTCCTGGCGCTGCGGGGCTTGAAGACCCTCGCGATCCGCATGGAGCGACACGCGACCAACGCCCTCACGGTCGCGTGCGCGCTCGAGGGCCGCGCGACGATTCGGCGCGTCCTGTATCCGGGCCTGCGGTCGCATCCCCAGCACGAGCTGGTCGCTCGCGAGCTTCGCGACGGATTGGCCGGGGGCATGCTCGCCCTCGACCTGGAGGGAGGACGGGATGCCGGCGAGCGATTCCTGGGCCAGCTGCGCGTCGCACGGCATGCCACCAGCCTGGGGAGCGTTGAAACCCTCTGCTCGCACCCCGCCTCCTCGTCGCACCGTCAGCTCGGCGAGGAGGAGCTGGCGGCGGCCGGCCTGACGCCGGGCCTGGTTCGCGTGTCGATCGGGTTGGAGGACGCGGATGACCTCGTGGAGGACCTGGCGGCCGCTGCCGGTTGACCGATGCGCCGGCGAGCCACGCTGAACGCATCGACGGGACAGCGCGCTTGACGAGCGGGATCGACCTCTGGCGCGCCATCGACCCAGAAGCTCGGCTGCTCTCCGGCTCCGTCGACCGGCTGCGAGCCGCGGTTCGCGGCGTGGCGCGGACGCGTGCCGCGCCTCCGCACCTCCCGGATGAGGCGGAGGGCCAGCTCCTGGTGGTGGACGCCGCGCTGCTCGGCAGGGAGACGGCGCTCGATCGATTGGTGAGCATCCTCGGGGAGGCCGGGCTGCAGCCGGCGGCGGTGCTCCTCGCGGATCTCCCGCAGCACGCCGCGGCGCCGGACCGCGCAGGCGATCCGTTGCCGATCCTCGGGAGCTCGCGTGCCGCAGGAGAGCTGGCGGAGGCGGCGGGGCGGCACCTCGAGCATGCCGATGAAGAGGTCCTCCGCATCGCGAGCGAGGTGCGGCTGGCCGCGGCGGAGGCGGCCCTCGTGACGCCGGATCCCGCGGCCGCGGCGGGCCTCGTGGCTGCACGCCTTCGCCGAGGCGTCGCCATCTCGGCCGACGGCGTGCTGCTCGCGCTGCACGCTCGTGCCGCGGGGCGTGCGCTCGCCGCCCGGTTCGCGGCGCTGCACGGGCGGCTGCTCGCGGGATCGCCGGGGAGGGCCGTGACCCGGCAGGCGGCAGACGGCCTCTTCCTCGTGGAGCGCCGGATCCGGCCCGGCGCATCGGTCTGGCTCTTCGCTGACCTGCCGTTCGCGCGCGTCGACGAGGCCGCCGCCGAGGCATTGACCATCACCCTGCGCGCACTCCTGCGCCGGCCCGCTGACGCGCAGGTCGCGGTCAGCCCGCGGTCACGACGCGACGCGTCGCCGCCTCTGTTCGCGGCCGCCTCGGAGACATCCCCGGTCACAACGGCTGACCCCACCCTGGAGGCGACCCTGCTCGCCGTCGCGCGTGCCAACGGACGCGTCGCGACCGCGGCTCGCGCGCTCGGCGTCCACCGCAACACGGTCCTCTACCGCCTGCGGCGCGCGTCATCCGAGATGGGCCTCGACCCTCGTCGGCCGGAGGACGCGCTGGAGATCCTGCGTCGCGCGCAGCCTTCGGGCTGATCCCACGACTGCTCCGAGCGCCTCCTGGGCCGCGGCGATGCGATCCGTTGTGTACTCTGCAGGCACCCGCGCAACAGGAGCTTTCATGCCCGTCAAGGACCTCGCCGGCGCCCTCAAGCTGGCCGAAGAGCGCAACCTCCGCTTCGTCTCCCTCCAGTTCACCGACATCGTGGGAGCGGTGAAATCGGTCCAGGTACCGATGCACCAGCTCGAGGAGGCGGTCGAGCACGGGAAGTGGTTCGACGGCTCGAGCATCGAGGGATTCGCGCGGATCGCAGAATCGGACATGTTCCTGGTGCCCGACCTCTCGACCTTCTCGCCCATCCCCTGGGAGCTGGGCATCGGTCCTGACGACGCCAGGCTGGAGACCGGCGCGGCGCGCGTCATCTGCGATGTCTACACCCCCGGCGGTGATCCCTTCCCGGGCGACCCGCGCTGGGTGCTCCGCCGGCAGATGGAGCGGGCCCGCAAGCTCGGCTACACGTTCAACACCGGTCCGGAGCTCGAGTTCTTCCTGCTGCGCCGCGACGACGGCCAGGTGGGCACCCTCCCGCATGACTCGGCGGGCTACTTCGACCTCTCCGCCGACCTCGCCACCGAGGTCCGCAAGGAGATGATGAACGACCTCGAGGAGATCGGGATCGAGGTCGAGACCGCGCACCACGAGGTGGCCAGCGGCCAGCACGAGATCGACTTCAAGTATGCGGACGCGCTGCGTACTGCGGACAATGCGGTGACCTTCAAGACCACGCTCAAGGCGGTCGCCAGCCGGCACGGGCTGCACGCCACGTTCATGCCCAAGCCGATCTTCGGCATCAACGGATCGGGGATGCACACCCATCAGAGCCTGTGGGACGTCAAGAAGAACCGCAACGCGTTCGCCGATCCCAAGGATGAGTACGGCCTCTCGGACGTCGCCAGGCACTACATCGCCGGGATCCTGGAGCACGCCCGTGGGATGATCGCCGTGCTCGCGCCGCTGGTGAACAGCTACAAGCGGTTGGTCCCCGGGTACGAGGCGCCGGTCTACATCGGGTGGGCGCGGATCAACCGCTCGGCGCTGATCCGCATCCCCCAGATCAGCAAGGGCCAGCTCGACAGCACCCGCGTCGAGCTGCGCTGCCCGGACCCGTCGTCGAATCCATACCTCGCCTTTGCCGCCATGCTGGCCGCGGGCCTCGACGGCATCGAGCGCAAGCTGGAGCCGCCCGCCCCGGTCGAGGAGAACCTGTACCACCTCGACCCCGCCAAGCTCGAGAGCCGCCGCATCCGTCAGCTGCCCGGCACGCTGCGGGACGCCCTGGAGGAGCTCAAGGCAGACGCGGTGATCCGGGAGGCGCTCGGCGAGCACGTCTTCGAGCGCTTCATCGAGGCCAAGACCGAGGAGTGGGACGAGTACCGCATGCAGGTGTCGGGCTGGGAGCTCGAGCGCTACCTGGAGGCCTTCTGACTATCGGGACGAGCCAGACGGCCAGCGGGCAGCTGGAGCGCAAGCCTCGCCTCCTGCTCCTTTCGATGTACCCGCTCGACGAGGGACTCTGGGGGCCGACCGTGCGCATCACGCATCTCCGCGAGGAGCTGGCGGCCATGGTTCGGCTCGACGTGATCGCCGGCTACCGCCAGGCCCGACGAGCCCAGGCGTTGGGCTACGCCTTCAGCGGCAGGCTCCGCGGCATCGAAGGCATCTACGTCGAGGCTGCGAGCTCGCTCCCGGCAGAGACCGATGTCGCCTTCCTGGCGATGGCTCGCATGCTCGGCATCCCCGTCCTCACCTACTTCCGCGACGCCTACCAGCTCTTCCCTGAGGACTACCCCACCGATTCCTTGAAACGTCGGCTGAGTCGGCGCGCATTCCGTCCCGCGGTGCAGGCGCTGGCGGGGGTCTCGTCGAAGGTCGCCGCCCCTACCCAGGGACTGGCCCAGGTCCTCTTCGGTGACCGCGCAGACGTGGTCCTTCTCCCGCCCGGGGCACCGGCGCCGGTTGATCTGCCGACCGATGTTGGAGCGAGCAGCCTCCTGTTCGTCGGCGCAGCTCGAGGCGCCGGTCAGGGCGCGCCGGCGCTCATCGAGGCGGTTGGGCTCGCGAGGGCCTCCGGCACGAGCGTCGACCTGACCATCGTCTGCCGGCCAGGGGAAGAGCCCGACGGGGAGCTTCCGCCGTGGGTCTCGATCGAGCGCGCGGAAGGCCCAGGCATCCATCGGCTTCTGCCCATGGCGGTGGCGACCGTCATTCCTCGGCCGCGCACCCGGTACAACGACCTGGCCCTGCCGGTGAAGCTCTTCGATTACCTCTCGTATGG
>VBGQ01000129.1:6046-11938 GCA_005882055.1 Chloroflexota bacterium | reverse complement strand
GCTCGACCTCTCGCAGCGCATCGCGCGGCGTGGGGGCGCTCGCCGGGAAGTCGAACCGCAAGCCGTCCGGCCCGACCCAGCTGCCCGCCTGCTTGGCCTGCTCGCCGATCACGTCGCGCAACGCGCGGTGCAGCAGGTGCGTGCCCGTGTGGTTCCGCGCCGCGCCCCAGCGCCTCCGTTCGTCGACCTGCGCCTCCACGGCGTCTCCCGCAGACAGATCGCCCTCCAGGCGGCCGAGGTGCGCGATCGCCGTGCCCATGCGCTGGGTGTCCTCGACGACCAGGCGGCCGCCTGGACCGACGAGCTCGCCGCGGTCGCCAATCTGGCCCCCACCTTCCGCGTAGAACGGGGTCCGCTCCAGAACCACCAGCGCCGGCTGCTCATTCGTGGCGGGCTGGCGCACCGCCGAGACCGTCAGCCCCTGCACGCGGGTCTCGTTTGGGTAGCCGATGAACTCGCTCTGAAGCTTCGCCAGCTCGTCATCCACGGGAAGGGCGGACATGCGTACCGCGCGCGACCGTTCCCGCTGCTCGCCCATCGCTGCGTCGAAGCCCTCGCGATCGACGCCGACCCCCGAATCAGCCGCGATCTCGACGGTCAGGTCGATCGGGAAGCCAAAGGTGTCATGCAGCCGGAACGCGTCCGCGCCGGCGATGCTTCCACCGCGGCCGACGCCCTCGACCAGCTGTGCCAGCCGTTCGCTGCCCGCCTCGAGCGTCCGCGAAAACTTGCGCTCCTCGGCCTCGACACCGGCCAGGATCGCGTCCCGACGCTTCTCAAGGTAGGGGTACGCGTCGCCCATGATGTCGATGACCACCCCGCACGTCTCGGACAGGAACGGGCGGTCTATGTTCATCAGCCGGCCGTGCCGCACCGCGCGACGCATGATCCGGCGCAGGACATAGCCCGCGCCTTCGTTGGAGGGGTTGATTTCCTCCCCGATCAGGAAGGTCATCGCCCGCGAGTGATCGGCGACCACCTGGTAGCTGAAGCGCTCGCTCTCGACCGTCTCGGGATCGTGGCCGATGAAGGCCGCGAGGCGCTCGATGATCGGCACGAACAGATCGGTCCCGTAGTTCGAATCGACGCCCTGCAGGATCGACGCCGTTCGCTCGAGGCCCATCCCCGTGTCGACGCTCTTGAAGGGCAGCGGCGTCAGCGTGCCGTCGGCGGCGCGGTCGTACTGCATGAAGACCAGGTTCCAGAATTCGAGCCAGCGCGGACACGTCTCCGAGTGATCCGGGATGCATTCGGGTCCCTCGCTGAGCTCGGCGCCCCGGTCGTAGTGCAGCTCGCTGCACGGTCCGCACGGTCCGGTATCGGCCATCTGCCAGAAGTTGTGGTCGTCCCCGACCGCGATGTTCCCCCAGCGCACGACCCGATCCGCGGGCAGGCCGATCTCCTCGGTCCAGATCCGGAAGGCGTCCTCGTCGTCGGTGTAGATGGTCGCTGCCAGGCGTGCAGGGTCGATCCCGAGGTCATCGGTCAGGAACTCCCAGGCCCAGTGGATGGCTTCGGCCTTGAAATAGTCGCCAAAGCTCCAGTTGCCGAGCATCTCGAAGAGGGTCTGGTGGCGCGGGGTCCGCCCGACCTCTTCGAAGTCGTTGTGCTTGCCGGCGACCCGCAGGCAGGGCTGCGCGTCGACCGCGCGCGTGTAGTCGCGCTTCTCCTCGCCGGTCAGCACGCGCTTGAACTGGACCATGCCGGAGTTGACGAAGAGCAGCGTCGGGTCGTCGCGGGCCAGGAGGGGGGCCGGCGGAACGCGGGTGTGGCCGCGCGCCTCGAAGAAGCGCTGGTAGCGCTCGCGAAGCTCCGCTGCCGGAATGGGTTGCATCGGTCTACCTGTCGACACGCGCCGATTCACCAAGAGAGCCGGCGGCGGCCGGCTCCCGTCAGCATCGATGAATGCGGGAGCGTCTCAGGACTCGGCGGCCTCCGGCTCGCCGCCCGCGGCAGCGGACTCGGAACCCGGTGAGCCGACCATGCCGGCGCGCGCAATCTCCGCCGCGGCGCGCCCCTCGCTGATCGCGTCGCCAATCGCCGTTCGGCGCTCATCGACGAATTCGCCCACCTGTTCGCGCAGTCGCTCACCCGTATCGGGCGCAAGCAGGAGTCCGATGGCCGCCCCCACCAGACCGCCGATCACCACTCCGGCGAGGAAGCTGCCGAGCCCGGTGTCTCTCATCTGCCTCCCATCACCTCCGTGCGTCCGATGATTCTACGCATCGCGGCCCTCACGCGGGCGGGGGCTCGGCCGGTGCCAGCGCCGCCAGCAGGAGCGTGGCCAGCATTGCCAGCTGCGCCGCGACCGAGGCCGCCACGAGCTCGAAGCTGCCGATCCTTAGGAGGTCGAGCCCAAGCCGCCGTCCGATCTCGTTGCCGGCAACCGTCCCAGCCAGCGATGCGATCGCCAGCAGCGGGACGAGGCGGCCCCACCGCCCCCGAGCGGCGATGAATACGAACAGATTGAATGCAGCGGTGAAGAGGACGAGGATCAGCCAGGCGATCATGCCGCCGCGGCGGCATCGTGATGGGCAATCCGGCCGCCGCCGAGGCATTCGTCGCCGTCGTACAGCACTGCGCCCTGACCCGGCGCTGGGGCCCAAACCGGCTCGGCTGTCTCGACCAGGAGCCCGTCGGCGCCCAGCAGGCTGACTGTGCATGCCACGTCAGGCGCCCGATGGCGGATGCGAACCCGCGCCTCGAAGCGCTCGGCCGGTGGCTCCCCCGCGACGAAGTGGCGGCCGCGCACGGTGAACTGCGCCTGGGCGATCTCGTCGCGTGCCCCTACGACCACCGTGTTGGATGCCGGCCGAATCTCGCGCACGTAGACCGCTTCGCCGAGCGCGACGCCCAGGCCGTGGCGCTGGCCAACGGTGTAGTGCGCGTAACCGCTATGCGTGCCAACCCGCGTGCCACCCGCATCCAGGATCGGTCCGGGCTCGCCCGCATAGCCCCGGCGCTCTTCCAGCAGCGCGCGGTAGTCCCCCGCCGGGACGAAGCAGATCTCCTGCGACTCGGGCTTGTCCGCGGTTGGCAGCCCCAGCTGCGTGGCCATCTCCCTGACCTGTGGCTTGCTCAGCTGACCCAGCGGGAAGCGGGTGGCCGCCAGCTGCTCCTGGGTGAGGACCCAGAGGAAGTAGGTCTGGTCCTTGTTGGCGTCGAGGGCGCGCAGCAGGCGCCAGCGGCCATCGATGCGATCGATGCGCGCGTAGTGGCCGGTCGCCACCTGGTCGGCACCGTAGGCGGCGAGACCGCGACGCAGGAGCTCGTCGAACTTGATGTACTGGTTGCAGGCCTGGCAAGGGTTGGGCGTGGCGCCCTGCAGGTAGGCGTCGGCGAAGGCGTCGATCACCCGCGCGCCAAAGGCGTCCTCGACGTTGAGCACGAAGAACGGGATGCCAAGGATCTGCGCCACCCGCCGTGCGTCGTCGGCGGCATCCGGCGAGCAGCACGAGCGCTTCGCCTCCCAGCCCTCGCCCCCGAATGGATGGGTGCGCATCCAGACCCCCACGACTTCATCAGGGGTCCCACCCGCTACCAGGGCGGCGGCAACGCTGGAGTCGACTCCCCCACTCATGGCGGCCACGATCCGGCTCATGCGCCGGATGATAGCCGCGCGAGGCTGCCTAGACCGATGGCGCCGCAGACATCGCGGCTGGTGCCTCAGCCGGCTCGCGCGCCGGCGCCGCCGCGCGGAGCCGCGCCACGCCACGCTCGACCGCATCGATGGTCGCCACCACATCGGCCTCGGTGTTCTCTCGTCCCAGCGTCAGGCGCAGCGATCCCCGTGCCCGTTCGGCGTCGATTCCCATCGCCAGGAGCACGTGACTCGGCTCGACGCTGCCGGTGGTGCAGGCAGAGCCGGTGGAGGCCTCGATCCCCTCCAGGTCGAGTGCCGCGACGAGGTCGCCGCCCTCGATGCCATCGATCACCACGCTCGCGCTGTTCGGGAGGCGCTGCGTGGCGTGCCCAGTGCGATGCACGCCGGGAATGACGGTGAGCCCGGCGAGCAGGGCGTCGCGCAGTCCGGAGAGGCGACTGCTCTCCGCCGTGAGCATCGCCTCATCGGCCGCCAGCGCGAAGGCAGTGGCCAAGCCGACGGCCGCTGCCACATTCTCGGTTCCGGCCCGGCGCTGGCGTTCCTGGGCGCCGCCCTGCAGCAGCGGCACCATGGCCGTGCCCTGTCGCACGAAGAGCGCACCGATCCCCTTGGGTCCGTACAGCTTGTGCCCCGAGATGGAGACTACGTCCGCCTGCCAGGCGTTCACGTCGATGGGCAGGAATGGAGCGGCCTGGACGGCGTCGACGTGGAAGGCGACGCGCCGTGCTCGACAGATGGACCCGATCTCCGCGACGGGCTGGACCGTGCCGACCTCGTTGTTGGCGGCCATGACGCTGACGAGCACCGTACGCTCGTTGATGGCCGCCGCCACCGCCTCAGGATCAACGAGCCCGTCGCCATCGACCCCCACGTACGTGACGTCGAAGCCGTGACGCCCGAGCAGCGCGCACTCCTGGAGCACCGCCTTGTGCTCAATGGCCGTCGTGACGATGTGCCTGCCGCGAGCGGACGCCGCCCAAGCTACCCCGGAGATCGCGAGGTTGTCCGACTCCGTGCCGCCGCTGGTGAAGACGATCTCGCGCGGCTTGGCACCCAGGAGCATGGCGACGCTCTCGCGCGCCTCGTCGAGCCCCTGGCGCGCGCGGCGGCCGGAGTGGTGAATGCTCGATGGATTGCCCCAGTGCTCGGAGAGATACGGCAGCATTGCCTCGAGCGCCTCACGCCGCAGCGGCGTCGTAGAGGCGTGATCGAGGTAGATGCTCACCGTCGGATGATAGCGCCGCAGGCGCAGGCGACCGTTGGACCGATGAAGGAGAGATCCCGATGATCATTCGCAGCGTGGAAGAGATTGCCGGCACGCCGCGCGACGTCAGCGGGGAAGGGTGGCGCAGCCGGCGCCTCCTGGTGCGCGACGATGAGATGGGCTTCTCGCTGTCGGAGACGAGTGTCGCCGCCGGTTCCGAGCTGCATCTCGAGTATCGGCACCACCTCGAGTCGTGCTTCTGCGTGGAAGGCGAGGCCGAGATCGAGGACCTGGCGAGCGGGGCACGGCACCGGATCGGACCCGGAGTCCTCTACGCGCTCGACGAGCACGACGCGCATGTCCTCCGCGTCTCGAGCGATCTGCGACTGGTGTGCGTCTTCAATCCGCCGCTCACCGGCGGCGAAACCCATGACGCACGCGGAGGCTACGCGCCGCCGATTGGCACGTAAAAGGCCGGCTCCCGGAGGAGCCGGCCTTCGGATCGGTCTGGTGGACCGACGTCAGTTCTCGATCGTCAGCATCCGGTCGCTGGTGCGCGGAAGCCGTCGAACGGATTCAGGTCGCCCATGAAGGTGTAGCGCCCGATGTTGGCCGACGCCGCCTGCGTCGGCTCCGACACCGTGTTGGGCGCGGTCCTCATGAACCAGGGCAGGAAGACCTCGTCCTCCGGGTGATAGGTGCCGTCATAGCTGACCGATGGGTTGTGGTCGGTCGGGCTCGTCCAGGGATTCGGCGTCTGGTCCGTCGTGTTCGTCCCCATCGAGAAGCCGATCGCGACCACTGGGTCACCGGTCTCGAGGATGTTCGTACACCCGTACTGGGGCGCCGTTGGCGTCAGCCAGGGTTCGACGAGGTTGTTGACGAACGGGTCGTCAGCCCACTCGGCGATCTCGTGAGTGAGCGCGTGGATGTCCTGAAGGGCCCAGTCGGTGCCGCCGTTGGGCCGCGCGTAGATCCCAGGTCGGACCCAGGAGGCCCACGCGAATGTCTGGACCGGCGCGTTGCCATTGGACTTGCCGCGGCCCTTGCCGAGGCCCGTGGCGTTGGCGCCGTGGAAGCCGAT
>VBGQ01000129.1:0-6041 GCA_005882055.1 Chloroflexota bacterium | reverse complement strand
GGTCTCGAGGTTCCTGATCTGCGAGGCCCACCAGCTGATGTTGACGTCGGCAAAGATCACGCCCCTGCCGGACTGCAGCAGCACGCCCTGGTTGTTCGGCACATTGATCGTGACCGCGGGCAGGACGTTCGGGTGCAAGCGCACGTGGTAGCCGCTGGTGCCGGTCTGGTTGAACTGCGCCCGCATGGTGGCGTCTTCCAGCTGTAGCTGGTTGCCCGCGTCAAGCTGCGAGAGGGCGCCACCGTCGCCCCTGATCAGGGCAGGCGCGTTGGGAAAGGCCCCGGCGGCCGTCGCAGCCGGGGTGGTGCCGTAGTCGTTGAGGGCGAACTGCGGCGAGGCCAGGGTTCCAGCCAAAACGTTGGTCCCGTTGAAGGAGCGACCGTCGATGTTGACGTTGATCGGGGTGATGTCCGCCTCGATCGTCACGTCGCACGCGGTTCCCGAGCAGTTGCCCGGATCGGCTCCAACCATGTTGTAGCCGTAGGTGATGTTGTCATCGGGATTGAGGGTGGATCCCCACCAATGCGCCACCGTCCGCGTCGTCGGCAGCACCTGTGCTCCGCCCATGGTCTGGGTGAGGGCCTTCAGATTGGCATCTGAGATGACCTGCGGTTGGGAACCGGAGGTGCCGAGGGCGGGCACCGCGACCACTAGACCAAGGACGAGCGCTGCGCTGGCGAGAACGGCGATCTTGCGATAGGGCATATCCCTTCCTTTCGTGATTGCGACAGCTCAGGGCGGTAAGCGTCCTGTGTGGCGGGCACATCAGACCAGCCCACGCCGCTCTCTGAGTCGTGCAATGCGCGTACCAGACGGTCCGGTCCCCAGGCGATTGGTGTCTGCTGACACCACGGAACGCGGGCAGAAGTCGGATCAGCCCCCGAGATCGACGCGCAGGTGGAGCTCAGCGAGCTGCTGCTGATCGAGGGGCGAGGGAGCACCCAGCATCAGGTCGCTGCCCGACTGCGTCTTGGGGAACGCCGTCACCTCGCGGATGTTCTCCTGGTTCGCGAGCAGCGCGACCCATCGTTCGACACCGATGGCAATCCCGCCGTGGGGCGGCGCACCGTACTCGAGCGCGTCGAGCAGTGCGCCGAACTGGTCGCGCATCCCCTCCAGCGTGTGACCCATGAGCGCGAATGCCCGCTCCAGCAGGTCACGCCGATGGATACGAATGCTCCCCCCGCCCAGCTCCCAACCGTTGAGGGCCAGGTCGTACTGCTGCGCGTGTATCCCACCCGGGTCAGCCTCCATCCGATCCGCCTCCTCCCAGACAGGAGCGCTGAAGGGGTTGTGCGTGGCGTCCCACCGGTTCAGGTCGGCATCCCACTTGAACATTGGGAAGCGATAGACCCAGACGTAGGCGAGCACGGCAGGATCCCGCAACCCGAGTCGCTCCCCCATCTCCAGCCGCAGCTGCCCGAGCGCGGTCGCGGCAGTCGCACGATCGGCGTCGGCAACGATCAGCAGCAGGTCGCCTGGTTCGGCGCCCGTCGCCGCCAGAACCGCTGCGCTGGATGCCTCCAGGAACTTTGCGGCCGGCCCGCGCAAGGAGCCATCGGACTCAACGGACAGGTGCACGAGCCCCGCCGCGCCCTGTCGCTTTGCCAGGTCGGTGAGCTCGTCGAGCTGCTTCCGAGAGTATCCCCCGCAGCCCTGAGCCCGAATGGCGAAGACCGCTCCTCCGGCGGCCAGGGCATCGGCGAACACACGGAAGTCGACGACGCGCAGTGCGTCGGAGAGCTCCATCAGCTCCATCCCGAACCGAAGATCCGGCTTGTCTGAGCCGAAGCGTGCGAGCGCCTCCTCGTACCTCAGGCGCGGGAACGGCGTCTGGCTGATCTGACGCTCGGGAACCACCTGCCGCGTGACGGCCGTGACCATGGCCTCCACGGCGGCCATCACGTCCTCCTCGCGCACGAAGCTCATCTCGATGTCGACCTGGGTGAACTCCGGACCGCGGTCCTTTCGGGAATCCTCGTCGCGCATGCAGTGCGCCATTTGGTAGTAGCGGTCGTACCCGGCCACCATCAGCAGCTGCTTGAGCTGCTGCGGGCTCTGGGGCAAGGCATAGAACTGACCGGCTTGCAGGCGCGATGGGACCACGAAATCGCGCGCTCCCTCGGGCGTGCTGCGAATGAGGAGTGGCGTCTCAATCTCGACAAAGTCCTCTGCCTCGAGCTCACGCCGGATCGCAGACGACAGACGGGCGCGCAGGAGCATTCGGTCGCGCATCGGCGGTCGACGCAGGTCCAGGTACCGATATTGGAGGCGCAGTGCCTCCTCGAGGCCGGGCTGCTCCTCGTTGATGTAGAAGGGCGGGACCTTCGACTCGTTGAGGACGCTCACCTCGTCGACGGCGACCTCGACCTCGCCGGTCGGCAGCTCTCGGTTCGCGGTCCCTTCCGGCCGGCGCCGCACGGCGCCGCTGACCTGGATGACCCACTCGTTGCGTGCCTCAGCGGCTGCCTCGTGCGTTGCCGGCGCCTCGTCGGCCGAGGTGACCACCTGGGTGATCCCGTAGCGGTCCCTCAGGTCGAAGAATGTGAGATGACCGTGGTCCCGACGCCGATGCACCCAGCCGGCGAGCGTGACCCGCTCGCCGACGTGCGTCGCGCGCAGCTCGCCACAGGTATGGGTACGCAGGGATTGGTGGGCGGCCATGGGAGCAGCATCCTAGCGGAAGGCAGACGCCCTCCGGATCTCAGGCGGAAATGGCGTCCGTCTCGGCCGCGCCCGCGCTGGCGGATTCCGCGACATCGGATTCGACGACTTCCTGGAGGCGCCGGAGGCTCTGCTGGTAGAGGTCGAGGAGCATGGGACCCATGGACTCCATGGCAGCGCGCTGCCGTGCGCTCGGCGGCCGCTGGAATCGGATGAGGATGTGGGTCCCGTCAGGTGTTGGCGTGAGCTCGGTGGTGCTCACGAAGGCGGCACCGCCGGGCATCGTGCTGCGCAGGGTCGAGTACTCGAACGGCCGCCAGTCGAGGACCTCTTCCAGGGTCGCACCCTCGCCATGGACGCAGTGGTTGACCATTCCCACCCCGCGGCGGCCATTCGCCAGGTCCTGGGTGAGTGCCATCACCCCGGGTTGCCAGCGCAGGCGCAGGTCCGGGGCGCTCAGGTATTGCCACGCCGACGGAGGCGGGACCGGGAGGTCGAGCTCGAGCCGGGCGGCCGTCTGGCGCTCGGAGACCCGCACGCGCCGCTGGTCCTGCTCGCGGCCCCAGGCAGCCTGCAAGTTGTGCACCCAGCCGTGCACCAGGCCGATCCCCTCCACCTCTTCCTCGTGCTCAATGAGGCCAAGCGCCTGTGCGCCCAGTCGGGCAGCCGCTACGCAGGCATCGGTCAACAGCAAGTAGCCGTCGAGCTCCATGGTGGCGACCACCGAATTCTTCAGGAGCCGATGGACCACGATCACGTCCGCGCCTGTCAGCTCCTCGGTACCGAAGACCCGCTCCCGGACGAAGGAGCCGTAGTGCGCCAGCATCTTGAGATTCAGGCTGGGCAGCCGCAGGCAGGCGTTGCAGTCGCAGGTCGTCGCCCGGCTGATGGCATCGAGGCGCCGCCGGAAGGCGAAATAGGCGCCCTCAAGGGTGTCCATCAGCTGCTGGCCGTCGGGGCTCTCCGCGAGGGAGTACACGAACGCCGCGTCACCCTCCAGCTTGGCGAGCCGGAACTGCGGGCGCAGCTGACCGACGACCGCCTGGATCAGGTCGCGCAGTGCATCCTGGGCATGCTCGAGCTCGCTGGACACCAGCAGCCCGGTGTAGCCGCTGATATCGGCGATGACCAGGCAACCCCGTTCGGCTTGTGTGAGCATGCTCGCTTCCCCGTTCTGGGACCGGGCCAGGCCACTATGCCGGCGCGGGGTCCGGGCCCCGGCTCCCGGGTGTCCGCTCTCAGTTGCGAAATGACCGGCGAGCACGTCAGGTAGTGCCCGCCACGTGACGAATGTCGTCTCAGGCTTGTCACAGGGCCACCGGGTGGGCCCTGCGCGCCCGCAAACAGGCCCGCCGCGTCACGTCGGGGGTCGGAACGCAAGTGCGATCCGACATGCGGCGTTCACTGCCCAGCGGACAGTACGCTCAGGACCTCCGAGAGGTTCAACTCCCGCTGGTCGCCAGAGTCGAGGTCACGCAGGATCACACGGTCTGACGGCCCGTCGCCCAGGATCACAGCCCAACGGGCCTGGGCCTTCGCGCCGGCCTCGAGCTGCTTGCTCAAGCTCCGGCGGAGGCCATCTGCCCGAACCCGCAGGCCGCCATCCCTGAGCTCTGTAGCGGCCACCAGGCGCCGGTCGGAGGCGTCCGGCGTCGATGAGACAACCGCCACGAGCGGTGCCTCGGCGGATACCGCCGCCCCCTGCTCTTGCGCCGCGATGACGGTGCGGTCGATGCCCAGCCCAAAACCGATCGCCGGAGCGGGACGCCCGCCGAGCACCTCGATCAGCCCGTCGTAGCGGCCGCCTCCCCCCAGGGCGTCCTGCTGTCCTTCCCGTCCCGCCACGTAGAACTCCACGGTGGTGCGCGTGTAGTAGTCGAGGCCGCGTACGAGGCGATGGTTGATGGCGTATCGAAGGTCGAGGCGGTCGAGCAGCTCCCGCAGCCCGTCGAAGTGCGCACGGCATGCGTCGCACAGGAAGTCCAGCGATTTAGGTGCGCCGGCGGCGATCTCCAGGTCGAGGTCCTTGTCATCGAGCACGCGGAGCGGGTTGACCGCAAGGCGACGTTGCGAATCGGGGCTCAGCCGGCTCGCCATCGGCGTGAAGTAGGCAACCAGCGCATCGCGGTAGCCCGGCCTGCAGACCGCGTCACCGATCGAGTTGAGGTGTGCCACCACGCCGCGCAGGCCCACCTCCGCGTAGAAGCGGTGCGCCAGCTCGATGAGCTCGGCGTCCACCATCGGTCCTGGATCGCCGATCACCTCGACGTCCCACTGCGTGAACTGGCGGTAGCGCCCGGCCTGTGGGCGGGCGTATCGGAACATCGGTCCCAGCATCCACAGGCGCAGCGGGCTGGGGCGTACCTGCATGCCGTGCTCGATGTAGGCGCGCACGATCCCGGCGGTCGGCTCTGGACGCAGCGCCCATTCGGAGCGCTCCTCCTCGCTGCCCTTTGCCCCGGAGACGCGGAACATCTCCTTCTCCACTGCGTCGGACGATTCGCCCAGGCCGCGGGCGAAGAGGTCGATCCGTTCGAAGATGGGGGTGTCGATCCGCTCGAAGCCGTAGCGCGAGGAGAGGTCGCGTGCGACTGCCTCCACCCGGTTCCAGGTGGGAGCCTCCTCGGGCAGCAGGTCGCGCGTTCCGCCAGGCGCGGCGATCTTCTGGGGCAGGTCAGCCGACCTCGCGGGTGACGCTGGTGACGTCGCGCACGCGCTCGATGCGCACCAGCACCCGGGACAGCTGCTGGAGGCTCGTCACCTTGAGCGTGGCGGTGATCGACGCCATGCCGTCGGGATGCACGCCAATTGACGCCGCCACGATGTTGACCTTGTGCTCGGCGACCACGTTGGTGATCTCGTTGAGGAGTCCGGGACGGTCGATCGCCTCGATGCGCACGGTGATCGGGTAGGTCTGCAGGCCGGCGCTTTCCCATTCGACGTCGATCAGCCGCTCGATGTCGCGTTCCGAAAGGACCGAAGGACACGTGGACCGATGGATCGTCACGCCCTTGCCCCGCGTGACATATCCCGCGATCGGGTCGCCTGGAATCGGTGAGCAGCACTTCGCGAAGCGGACGAGCAGGTCGCCGACGCCCTTGACGCGCACACCCGTGGTCGACGGAGCTGCCGGAGGGGCGACCTCCGGCAGCGTGATGGCGACGTCGTCATGGATCTCGAGCTTGCTGACCACCGAGGCCGGCGAGACCGCTCCATAACCGATGGCGGCGTAGAAGTCGTCGATCTCGCGATAGTGGTGCTGCTGCGCGATCTCGGTGAGCTTTTCCGCACTGACCGATGCGAGCGTCTCGTGCGCCAGGCGCCGCAGCTCGCGGTCGAGCAGGTCCTTGCCCTGGGCAATGTTCTCGTCGCGCTGC
>VBGQ01000128.1 GCA_005882055.1 Chloroflexota bacterium | reverse complement strand
GGCTACACCGGCGGGCGCCTGGTCCACGGCGACCGAGGTGCCGTCATCGGGGCCATCGCCACCGCGGGCGTCGTCGTCGGCAGCTCGGTCCCGATGTTCCTGGGCGCCATGATCATGGGACCGCTCGCCGCCTGGCTGCTCAAGCAGTTCGATCGGGCCACCCAGGACCGGGTGGCCGTCGGGTTCGAGATGCTGGTCGCGAACTTCTCGCTCGGCATCCTTGGCGCCGTGCTCGCCATCCTGGGGCTGCTCGCCATCGGACCAGTCGTTGACGGGCTCTCGACCTTCCTGCGCAGCGTTGTCGAGGGGACGGTGAAGCTGGGCGTCCTGCCGCTCGTCTCGATCTTCATCGAGCCGGGGAAGGTCCTCTTCCTGAACAACGCCATCAACCACGGCGTGCTCGATACCATCGGGGTGCAGCAGGTGACCCAGGCCGGCAAATCGTTGATGTTCATGCTCGAAACCAACCCGGGCCCCGGGCTTGGGTTGCTCCTCGCCTACTGGGCGTTTGGCCCACGGGGTCTGCGCGCATCAGCGCCGGGCGCGATCATCATCCACTTCTTCGGCGGGATCCACGAGATCTACTTCCCGTATGTCCTGGTGCGCCCGATCCTGATCGTGGCCATGATCCTGGGCGGCGCCTCGGGGATCGCGACCTTCGTCGCGACGGGAGGCGGCCTGGTGGCTTCACCATCGCCTGGGAGCATCTTCGCCGAGTTGGCGATGACCCCACCGGGCGGCATCTTCTCGACCCTGGCTGGTATCACGGTGGGCTGCATCGTGACCTTCGCGGTAGCCGCGGCCCTGCTGCGCGCCACCGTTCGCGAGACGGAGACTTCCGAAGTGAGCCAGTCGGTCTCCGAGCCGGCTGGAACGGCCGCATGAGCAGTATCGCGGCCGCGGACGTCCACAAGATCGTGCTGGCCTGCGAGGCCGGCATGGGCAGCAGCGCATTGGTGGTGTCCCAGCTGAAGAAACAGCTCAAGGACCTGCCAGTGACGGTCGAGCACACCTCCGTGTCCAGAATCCCGGCGGATGCGGACCTGGTGATCTGTCATCGCTCGCTCGCCGAGCGCGCCAGGCAGGTTGCGCCGGGACACCCGGTGGTGGCGTTCGACGTGTTCATCGGCGATCCGGTCTTCGCCCGGGTCGCCGAAGCGCTGCGTTCCGGCACGGCGATCGAGACGTAGGGCAGGCATGGACGTCCTGCCGCGCGAGGCCATACGACTCGGTCTGGCCGCCGGTTCCAAGGAGGATGCGATCCGGACGACGGGTCGCATCCTCGAGGAGCTCGGGGCGGTGGAGATCGGCTACGCGGATGCCATGCTCGAGCGCGAGCGCGGCATGTCCACCTCGGTGGGCGAGGGCTTTGCCATTCCGCACGGGACCGATGAGAGCCGAGAGCTCATCCATTGGACTGCGCTCTCCTTCGCCCAGTTCCCAGAGGGCGTCGACTGGGGCGAGGATCGTGTCTTCGTGTGCATTGGTATCGCCGCACGCGACGACGCGCATCTCGAGATTCTGGCCAGCCTGGCGAACATCCTGATCGAGCCGGACCAGGCGATCCAGCTGCGGGAGGCCACCGATCCTGACGTGGTGCTCGCGGTCCTGGCCCCGGCGCTCAACGATGCACCCCAAGAAGCCAAGGAGACGAGCCATCCAGACAGCACGCCTGCACGCGCCGGGTGACCTCCGGCTCGAGCCGCTTCCCGAGCCGCAAGCCGGCGCGGGCGACCTGGTCATCCGCGTCCTTGCCTGCGGAACCTGTGGGACCGACGTCAAGATCCTTCACTACGGCCATGCCAACATCACGCTCCCTCGAGTCATGGGCCATGAGGTCGCCGGGGAGATCATCGAGGTCGGAGCGGGGGTCGACGCCTGGAGCGTGGGTGATCGCGTTCAGGTCATTGCCGCCATTCCCGACGGCGAGTGCTTCCAGTGCCGTCGCGGGTTCCAGACCGTCTGCGAGCACCTGGAGTCGATCGGCTACCACTACGACGGTGGGTTCGCGGAATTCATGCGCGTCCCCGCCAAGGTCCTCGCTGTGGACGGCGTCAATCGCATCCCGGAGCACGTGACCGCCGCCGAGGCGGCGGTCACCGAGCCACTCGCCTGCGTGCTAAACGGCCAGGAGCTGGCTGATGTGCACGAGGGCGATGCGGTCGTGGTTGTGGGGGCCGGGCCGATTGGCTGCCTGCACGTGCGGCTGGCGCGGGCGCGCGGCGCTGCTCAGGTCGTGCTGATCGACGTGAATCCGTCGCGTCTGGAGCTGGCCTCTCGTGTCCAGCCGGATACGTTGATTGACGGCTCGACCACCGATCCGATTGCCGCGGTCCTCGACCTGACGGGCGGGCGTGGCGCCGACGTGGTCATCACCGCCGCCGCGTCCAAGCCGGCGCAGGAGCAGGCGCTGGCGATGGCGATGCCGCGAGGGCGCGTCAGCCTGTTCGGGGGGCTGCCCAAGGATGATCCGATCATCCACAGCGACTCCAACCTGATCCATTACCGGGAGCTCGCGGTGGTCGGCGCCTACGGGTCAGCTCCACGCCACAACCGCGAGGCTCTCGAGTTGATCGCGTCCGGACAGGTTCCCGTGGCCGATCTGCTGACCAACCGCCTTCCGCTCGACCGAGTCGCGGACGCAATCCAGATCGTCGAGCGCGGCGAGGGTATCAAGGTGGTCATCGAGCCCAACCCTGCGGGGTGACCCGTTCCCAAAGCTGGAGTCGCCTGAGCTCCCTGCGTTCAGGCCCCTCCCCGGGGTGTGCAGCCAGGATCTCCCACGGTCCACCCAGCGGTCCACCCAGCGGTCCGCCCAGGTGCGAGCGAGGGGTTCCGTGGAGACAGTGTGCGTCCTCGGTCACAAACCGACAGGGAACGGCGGAGCACCACCCCCAGATCGGTCCTCCTTGGACGGTAAGGAGACTCCGGCGTCACATCCGGAGCTGACGCGGGCGCGCGGGATGCCGGGTCACATGCCCGGCTTCTCCTGGACCGCCCAGCTGTTGCCGTCGGGATCGACGAAGAAGAAGAAGGTGTTCCAGGGGCCGCCCGGTCCATCGGCCCAAACGCCGTCCTCGATGTGCTGGATCTGGCTGACATCGACGCCACGTCCGACCAGCTCGGCGCGAGCCGCCTGGGCATCGGCCACCACCAGCTGCAGGCCCGGCGTCAGGCCGGTCCCGATGGTCACAGAACATGCGGAGCCCTGCGGCGTCAGCTGCACGTTGCGGAAGGTTTCGCCCACCCGATTGTCGACGTCGACGTTGAAGCCGAGCTTCTCCGCGTAGAAGTCCTTCGCCCGATCCACGTCTGAGACCGGGATCACGACCACTTCGAGTTTCCAATCCATTCGTCTTCCTCCTATTGTCTCGCGCGGGCCGGTTTACCTGACCAGCGGCACGCGGGGATCTGGCTCCGTCGTTGCCCAAGTCTCTCGCACAGCCTCGAGATCGGGGTCGAAGGAGCAGGCCATCGTGCGACGGTCCCCGGCCAGCGCGTTGAGGTAGTAGGCATCCTCCCCGTGGGTGGCGACAAACGGGTGATAGCCATCAGTCACCAGGACGAGCTCGCCATCGCGGACGGCCCAGAGCTCATCCCGCGACCCGTCGCGACGGTAGAGACGCTGGATGCCCCAGGCCTCGGGCCGCCGGAATGCGTAGGAGTAGATCTCCTCCAGGACAGCCTCGCCGGGCATGGCGTCGGTGTCGTGCTTGTGCGGCGGCCAGCTCGACCAGTTCCCCGCGGGTGTGTACACCTCGACGAGCTCCAGGCGATCCGCGGGGAACTCCGGCGAGATGATGTGATTCACCTGGCGCGTTGCATTGCCGGATCCCCGAATCTCGATACGCACCTGCTCCGGACCGACGATGACCGGATCCGCCGACACCTGCTGGCGCCCGGAACTTGGTGCGCTGGCCACGGCGATGGTTGCCGGCCCCACCGCCCGGGCGAAGCCGAGCGCGCCAGGCGGAAGATAGACCGTCCACGGCAGCCCATCCCACACCGAGCGTCGGCCCGGAATGTCCAGATTCCCGGCGGCATCGAGCTCGACTGCCAGTGAACCGGCGAGCGTGACGATGGCGGTCTCCTCCGCCTCGCCGCCAACGCGTACCTTCTCATCCGCCTTGAGCCCATGGCGGCGGAAGCTGAGGTAGCGCCAACCCGCCTGTTGCGGAGTGACGGCGACCGTCCCGGCCGCACCTGGCCGCAGTCGAAGGTCTTCGGCCGAGAGGTCGTTGGGCGGAGCCGAGCCAGGAAACTCCGATTCGTTCACGCCGAAGCCAGGTCGGGATTCGGCAGCAGCGCATCGCCTACCAGGTGGAGCAGCTCGTGGTAAGAGCCGATGAACGCTCGCAGCGTGCGCACCGAAGGGCCGAACGTGTCGAAGTCGGCCGTGGTCAGGCCATCGGGCTCGTAGGCCCGCTCGAAGTCCGGGAAGTGGCTTCGCAGCTCGTCCACCAGGCGTTGGTTCACCGCGTCATCGATGCGGGGGCGGACCTCCACGAGCGAGGCGTTGAAGCGCCGCTGCCAGACCGCTGGCAGGGTGATGATGACGTCCCCACCGATCAGCTCGGACCAGTGCAGCTGATGGCGAATCGCAGCACCCAGCAGGCGGGCCCGATACCGGCGCTCACGAAAGGTTTCATAGGCCCGCTTGAAAACTGCGATGCCGGACCATGGAAGCGCGGATGGATCCGAAACGATCCCGTCCCGCTCGGACACCACCCGGAGCCAGTCCTCGAGACGCCCCATCATGAGGGTCACAACCGGACCCATCTCCTCGATCGGAAGGCCGTCCGCGATCCGCCGTGCCAGGCCGCGCTCCACCGCCTCAGCGGCGGCGATTGCCTGGGCCACGCTGAAGCTGACCGTGGCATTGATGCTCACGCCTCGCACCGTTGCAGCCTCGATTGCCGCGATCCCGGCCGCGGTCGCTGGGAACTTTACGATGATGTTCGGGGCGAGGCCAGCCAAGCGGATGGCCTGCGCCAACATCGGCTCCGCTACGCGAAAAAAGGTTGGATTGGTCTGGACCGAGAGGCGACCCTGGCGACCGTTGTGTTCGGCAAAGGCGGGCTCCAGGAGCTTCGCACCGCGAACGCTCATCTCCTCGACGATCGCCCACGCCAGTTCGAGCTCCGTCCAGGCGGGCTGCTCCAGGGCCAGGCTGCGCGTGCGGTCCGCCCAGTGCGCGGCGTCCTTCTTCCAATTGTCGACCACGATGGTTGGATTGGCGGTTGCGCCGACGGCGCCGAACGAGATCGCGTACTCGAGCTCATCGACGGCGCATGAGTCGTTCCAGATATCTGTGGCCGTCTCGGCGACGGTGCGGGCCAGCGCGCTCTGCTGGCGTGTCTGCATCGACTTGGCCTCTGGTGGCGGACGAATCGGCGGTTCCCGGAGACGTTTGCATCCTAGCGCGATGC
The DNA here is from genome assembly GCA_005882055.1 of Chloroflexota bacterium. GTDB lineage: Bacteria > Chloroflexota > Limnocylindria > QHBO01 > QHBO01 > CF-82. Next base: position 4,903 of record VBGQ01000128.1, on the reverse strand, counting down.
GGCATCTCCGGCGAGTCGCCAGCCAGACATATTCCCACCTGGCCGCGCGCCTGATATCCTCGCCGCTCCACCCGTGTAAACGTTTGCCATCTGCGGCCCTGTCAGGCCGCCGAGGTATGAACGTGGCCGTTCAGGACCATGCGTCGCGGCATTCCGCCCCGGGCGAAGGTGCTACCGAGCGCCTCTCCGGCGCCCAGATCGTGAGCGAGTACCTGGTGCGCCACGGAGTCCAGTACGCAGTCGGCATTCCCGGCCATGGATCGTGGGTCCTCACCGATGCCCTTATCGACCGAAGCGACGAGATTCGCATCGTCCAGGTCATGCACGAGCAATCCGCGGTTCACCTGGCGGATGGCTTCTATCGGGCAAGCGGAAAGCCGCTGCCCGCCTTCACCAGCATTGGCCCCGGTGCGGCGAACACCGTCGTCGGCATGGCAACCGCTTACGTGGACAGCACCGCGGTTCTGCTCATCACCGGCTCCGCCCACACGTACATGCGAGGCCCGGGTCGACGAGCTTCCGTTCGTACTGGATCGCGCCTGGAACCAGATGCGTTCCGGCAGGCCTGGGCCAGTCCTGCTCGACCTGCCGATGGACGTCCAGGCCGAGTCAGCCGACGTGCGGATCGCAACCCTCGAGCAGCGCGATGAGAGCTCCGGTCCGCGGCCGGCCGCGGACGATGTCGAGCGAGCCGCAGCGCTCCTGCGGGACGCGGAGCGTCCAGTCATTGTGGCGGGTGGAGGCGTCATGACCGCCAACGCATCGGCCGAGCTCACCGCCTTGGCCGAACGGCTGGGCGCCGCCACCGTCACCACCTGGATGGGCAAGGGCGCGATCGACGAGAGCCACGAGCTCGCGGCCCAGACGATTGGTGACACGGCCTCCACCTGCGGGAACAGCCTCGCGGCGAACGCAGACGTGATCCTCGCGGTCGGATGCCGCTTCACCGACTGGTCTTCCTCTTCCTACCGCCGCGGGCTCACTTTCGCCATTCCGCCCACCAGGCTCATCCAGGTGGACGTAGATACCCGGGAGATCGGCAAGAACTATCCGGTCTCGGTTCCGTTGCTCGGGGACGCGCGCGAGACATTGCGCGACCTGCTCGGCGCGCTGGGCCCGGGCGCCCCTGGCCGGAGTTACCGCGGCACCGCCTACTTCGAGGAGATTCAGCGACGAAAGCGCACGTGGTTCGAGCAGGTCGAGGTCCTGTCTGGGAGCGAGGCGACGCCAATGACCATGGCGCGCGCGGTGCGCGAGGCGCAGAGCGCGACGCGCCCGGACGCGATCGTGGTCACCGGGGCGGGGCTTCCGCAGGGGATGGTTAAGCAGCGATGGGTGACGCGCCTGCCGCGCACGCACATCACGTCGGGCGGCTTCTCGACCATGGGCTTCAGCGTTCCCGCCGCCATCGGAGCGCAGCTCGCCGCGCCGGAGTCCCAGGTCCTGGCGGTCTGCGGAGACGGGGACTTCCTTCAGACCATGCAGGAGCTGGCTTCGCTGGTGATGCTTGGTCTTCCGGTATGCGTGATCGTGCTCGACAACTCGGGTTGGATCAGCATCAAGGGCGGCCAGCAGACCTTTTTCGGGCGGACGGTCGCCACGGATTTCCATCGGCGAGACGGATCCATCTATTCCCCCGACTATGCCGCGATTGGCCGGGCCTTCGGGATGCACGCGGAACTCGTCTCGGGCGCTTCTGAGGTCCGACGCGCCGTGGAGCGTGCGTTGACCACCGGTGGTCCGTCGCTGGTCGCCGTGACGGTGGATCGAGATCTGGCGGTGTCGGGTCCGGATAAGACTGGATGGTGGGACGTCCCGATTCCCGAGTACCACCCGCAGGAGCGCGCCGCCCAGCTCCAGGGGCGGGCCGAGGAGCAGACGAAGTGACCGGTCGGCCCGTGATGTCCATGCGTCGGTCGGAGTCCCAATACGGCGATCGGGCGGACATCGCCGCGCGGGCGCGGATTGGCGTGGTTCCCATCATCTGGAACAACGCTGACCTCGGGGACCTTGGTCCACCGGTCCCTCCGGGCACCGTCCTGGACGAGATCGCTCGCCTGGGATATGCGGGGACCCAGTTCGGCGTCGGTTTTCCGAACGGGGACCAGCTGGCAGCCCTACTCGCAGCCCGCGGCCTGCGACTCGCCGAGCTGTACGTGTCCCTCCCCTGTGATCGCTCGGGGCCGCGTCCGGCCGCGGCTGAACTCGGAAGCGCCGCCTTGCGGGACCTCGACGCCGCCGGTGGCGAAATCCTGGTCGTCGCCCTGGAGCAGACGCCGGATCGCGACCAGCGCGTCGGACGCGCGCACGATGCGCCGACCTTGACCGATGACGGCTGGCGTGGTCTTGGCGCACTCCTGGATCGGCTTGGCGCCCAGACCGCGGAGCTCGGGCGCACGCTGGCCTTCCACAATCACGCGGCGACCTATGTCGAGACGCCCGCGGAGCTCGATCGGCTCATGGAGGCGACGTCGCCGACCCGTGTCGGGTTGTGCCTCGATGTCGGCCACGCCACGCTGGGCGGTGGAGACCCGGTCTCGATCATCCAGCGCCACGGTAATCGCCTGGCGCACGTCCACCTCAAGGATGTCGCGGCGGAACCGCTGCGGGCCCTTCGGGAGGGAGAGCTCACGGGGTTCGAGGCGGCCCTTCACGACGGGTGGTTGATGGTCGAGCAGGACACGAGCTGGGAACCGCCCAGCGAGGCCGCCGCCATCGGTCGCAGCGTGCTTGAAGCCATGCTTCGCTGGCCCGCGGACGGCAAGGGGAGGCGTTCGTGATGCACCTCGCCCAGATCGGCGTGGGACGTATCGGGCAGCTGCACGCCCGGGTGCTGGTGACGCACCCGCTCGTCGACCGCCTCACACTGGCTGACGCGGACCGGGGTCGCGCCTCGGAGGTAGCCGCCTCTATCGGTGCCGAGACCGCGGACGTGGACGAGGCGATCGCCGCTGCGGACGCGGTGGTGATCGCCGCAGCCACCGATGCGCACTCTGATCTCATCCGCCGGGCGCTGCCACGCGGCGTCCCCATCTTCTGCGAGAAGCCGCTCGCACTCGATCTCGGGCAGACCGAGCGCCTGGTCGAGGAGATCGACACGTCCGGAGTCAGATTTCAGCTCGGTTTCCATCGTCGCTTCGACCCGGCTTACCGCGAAGCGCAGCGTCGGGTGACGAGCGGCGAGCTTGGGCGGCTCTACCAGGTGCGAATGATTGCCAGCGACCACGAGCCGCCCCCACAGGCCTACGTCCCGACCTCGGGCGGATTCTTCCGCGACGCCGCCATCCACGATTTCGATGCGGTTCGATTCGTGGCGGGTGATGAGGTCGACACGATCCACGTCCAGGGAGCCGCATTGGGCTTCGAGATGTTCGCGCGCCACGACGATGTGGACACGGTTGTCGCCATCATGCGGCTGCGCGGCGGCGCGTTCGCGGTGCTCGCGGGGGGGCGCCACAACCCACGCGGCTACGACATCCGCATGGAGCTGGTCGGGTCGCGCGACGCTGTGGCGATCGGACTCGGACCGCACACGCCCATCCTGCCCCTCGACGCGGACGGAATCGCCATGGAACCAGGATGGGAGAGCTTCCTGGATCGCTTCGCGCCGGCCTATCGCGCCGAGCTGCTTGCCTTCGTGGAGCTCGCGTCGGGCCGCGGGAAGAGCCGGTGCACCGCGCGCGATGGGTTGGAGGCCATGAGGATTGCGGAAGCAGCCGCGCGCTCTCTCAGGGAAGGAAGAACGGTCCGGATTGCGGAGATCAACACGAGCGGGGAGAAGGAGGTGTCGTCCGAGGTGATTTCGCGCTGACGATCGGCTGGGCACCCAGCTGTGTCGTGAATAGCACAAGAGGAGGATCTCGTTGATACAGCGAATGAAGGCCCTCGCGGTATTCGCCGCGAGTGCCGTGGTGCTCGCCGCGTGCAGTGGCGGCAATAACGGCGCGTCGGCGAGCGGTGGCGGTAGCAGCAATGTCACCCTCACCATTGCCGCCGTCCAGGGGGTCGAGGACACCGGACTCAAGGCACTCGCGCCCATGTACACCGCGAAGACCGGCGTCAAGATCAACATCGTCGAGGCGCCGTACGCGGACCTCTACACCAAGCTCGTGAATGCCTTCCAGGCCAACGACTCAACGTATGACCTGGCCATGATGGACGACCCGTGGATGCCCAAGTTCGGCACCATGGGCGCGCTTTCATCACTCGAGCCGCTCGGCATCCAGAAGGACACCGACGTCGCGCAGGTCGTCTGGGACGTCGGGACCTGGCCGCCCCCACGAGGCCCCGTCCCGCCGAGCGAAAAGGCCAAGCAACAGCAGCTGTTGGGCGTGACCATCGTGGGCAACGTCGAGATGTTCATGTGGCGGAAGGACATCACGCCGAACGGACCGGCCTCGTACGACGAAGTGCTGGCCAACGCGAAGGCCCAGAACAAGTCGAACTTCGCCGGGTACATCATCCGTGGCAAGGCGACCAACCCGGTCGTCGCGGACTTCCTGCCGATCCTCTGGTCGTTCGGCGGGGACGTCTTCGACGAGAACTGGAACGTGGTTTTTGACAACGCCCAGTCACTCGCCGCGGTCAAGTTCCTCGTCAACGACCTGAAAGCAGTTGCCCAGGCCGATCCGGCGAGCTCTGACGCTGCCGAGCGCGACAAGGCGATGGCGACCGGGCAGGGCTACCAGTCCTCGACCTGGCCTGGCGAGATCAACACGGCCGTCCTCGGACCGGGCACAACCGTCAAGGACAAGGTCGGCTTCGAGCCGATCCCCAAGGGACCGTCTGGCAACGGCGTCGGGATGATGGGCAACTGGATGCTCGGTATCCCGAAGGCATCCAAGAACCAGCAGGCGGCTGCAGACTTCATCAACTGGATGCTGCAGAAGGACACCCAGATGAC
>VBGQ01000250.1:1233-2983 GCA_005882055.1 Chloroflexota bacterium | reverse complement strand
GTGTAACGGGGCGCTTCGACGTTGGGTCATTGGGCACTACGGGCTCGGGGTCCCCTAGATGCGGTCCGGTCCGGAGACGGCCGGGCGTCCGACGCATTCTGACCTGATTCGCCTTCCGCCGTCGACACCTCAGGAGCCGATGGTGGCCTCGAACAGCTCCCACTGGCCGGGGATGCCGCGCAGGCTCAGCGAGCCGAGCGGGCTGAAGGTAAGGTCGGTGCCTGTTGCCAGGTCGCGGACAGTCCGGGTGACCACGACCTTGCCGTCGCGCGCCTCCGCCAGCGCGCGCGACGCGATGTGCACGCCAATGCCCCCGACGTCGGACTCGCGGACCTCGATCTCGCCGGTATGGATCGCTGCCCTGATCTCGAGTCCCATCGGCTCGAGCGCCTCCCGCAACCCAAATGCGCACCGTAGCGCGCGCGTGGGGGCATCAAACGTCGCCAACGTGCCGTCCCCGGTCGATTTCACGAACTCACCGTGCCATCGGCCCACCTCGGCCTTCGCGACCTCGTCGTGCCGGTCCAGCAGCTGGCGCCAGGCGCGGTCGCCCAGCGCCGCAGCGCGGGTGGTCGAGTCGACGATGTCCGTGAAGAGGATGGTCGCCAGCACCCGGTCCGTGTCCTGGGCGGCGTGCAGCGACCGGACCTGCTCCGCGGTCCATCGGAAAGCCTCCACGTACGGAGTCGTGGGCATCCCCTCGCCGGGCTCGTAGGTCAGGAGCACCACACCTGTGGAGAAGCTCCGCGTACTGACGAGGTGCATGGGCTTGAGGTCGGCGTCGTCGCGGAACAGTCGCTTGCCGCTGCCCAGGATCATCGGGAAGACCATCAACCGATATTCGTCCACGAGGTCGTGCCCGATGAGGGCGGCGACCAGGTCCGCGCTGCCGTAGACCACGATATCGCCGCTTATCTCCTCCTTGAGCTTCCGCACTTCGCGGTCCACGTCACCGCGCAGGATGGTGGTGTTGCTCCATTCGACCGACCTGAGCGTGCCCGAGATCACGTACTTGGGGATCTCGTTCATGAGCCGAGTGAAGTCGTTGTCCTCCGCCGTCGGCCAGAAGAGGGCGAAGATCAGGTAGGTCGTCCGGCCGAGCAGGATCGCGCCCGCGTCGCGGACCTCCTCGAACTTGTACTGCTGCGTCTCCTCGTTCTGCCACCGCAGCGCCCAGGCATTCCGCCCGGTCCGATGCTCCTCGAACCCCGGCGCCTCCATGACGCCATCGAGCGTCATGAACTCCGACACGATCAACCTCCCCATCCCGCAGAGGCTACATGACAGTGTTGGCTACCCATGGTGGCGTTATAGCGACCGGCCAGACGACACAAACCATCTCGGTGGCTGATCCGCCACCATTGGTGGCAGATCGTCCATGGAGACCCCGATTGGCCCATCGAGCCGACCACGTCCGAAGGTCCGATGGTCGTCAGGGCCACTATCAGTAGCAATGGGTGGTCCGAGGGAAACAGGTCCGACCGATAATCGCGGCACGTGGACCTGCTGAGCGCCCTCCTCTTCGAGCTCGTCGTCATCGCGATCCTGTTCGAGGTTGCCCGACGCATCGGCGTCCCCTATCCGAGCCTCTTCGTGCTCGGTGGGTTGGGCCTTGGATTCCTCCCCGGACTCCCCCACATCACGCTCAACCCGGACCTGGTGCTGCTCGTCTTCCTGCCGCCGCTCCTGTTTGCGGCGGCCTTCGAGACGCCATTGCGCGACCTCCGCAGAAACGTCGCCCCGGTGGCTC
>VBGQ01000250.1:0-1106 GCA_005882055.1 Chloroflexota bacterium | reverse complement strand
CCGCACCGCGGTCCTGGCCGTGGCGAGCGGGACCTTCGTGCTGGCCATGGCGCTGGCCGGGTTCGCCATCAGCTCCATTGGCGGGCTCGCAATTGGCTACCTGGTGGGGCGGGCGGCGGTCGAGCTGCTGCGGCGGGTCGATGATCCGCCGGTCGAGGTCGTCATCTCCCTGCTGATCCCCTTCGCCGCCTACCTGCCGGCGGACCGAAGCGGCTTCTCGGGCGTGCTCGCCGTGGTGGCGGCCGGCTTCGTCATTGGGCGTCGACTCGGCACGGTGCTCTCGCCCAGCAGCCGGACGATGTGGTTCATCACCTGGAAGATGGTCGGCTTCGTGCTCAACGGATTCGCCTTCGTGCTGATCGGTCTCAAGCTGCCGGACATCCTGGCAGGCGTCGCGAAGCGACCACCGCTCGAGCTGGTGGGCGTCGCCGCGGCGGTGTGCGCGGTTGCGATCGTCGCGCGGTTCGTATGGATCTACGCCTCGAGCCTGCTGCCCGGGTCACCGCGTCGGGTGTTCGCGCGACGCGATCCGCGGGTTGCCTGGCGGTTGGTCTTCCTGGTCGGCTGGAGCGGTTTGCGCGGCGCGGTCTCGCTGGCGGCCGCTCTGGCGCTGCCGACCACCTTCCCCGAGCACGACCTGATCCTGCTGCTGACCTTTGCGGTCATCCTCGTGACGCTGGTCGGCCAGGGTTTGACCTTACCGATGGTGGTGCGATGGACCGGCTGGGACGGCGAGGAGGCCGATGGCGACGAAGGTGCGTTCGCGCGGGCGACGATGTACCAGGTCGGGTTGGACGCGGTGAACGCGGCTCGTCGCCGGTGGCCGGGTCACCAACCGCTCCTGAATCGGCTCGAGTCAAGCCTTCAGGACCGGAGCGAGCACCTCGCCACAGAGGATCCGGGCGAAACCGCTGAGCGGAGCCAGGAGCGTGTCGAGCACGAGGAGATCCAGCTCGGGGTGATCAACGCGCAACGCGCCGCGATGCTCGAGCTGCGCGACGCCGGCGAGATCAACGACGCCACGCTGCGCACCATCGAGCGCGAGCTCGACCTCGAAGAGCTCCGGATGGAGGCCTGAGCGTAATCAGGCACTGACGGGAACGGCG
>VBGQ01000048.1:5572-14992 GCA_005882055.1 Chloroflexota bacterium | reverse complement strand
AGGGACCGCGGGTCCGCGAGCTCGAGGAGCGCTTCGCCGAGTTCATCGGCGTGCCCCACGCGATCGCGACCAGCTCGGGTACCACCGCCCTTCACCTCGCCCTGCTGGGCTACCAGATCGGCCCCGGCGACGAGGTGATCACGGTGCCGTTCACCTTCATCGCCAGTGCGACGTCGGTGCTGTACACCGGCGCCCGTCCGGTCTTCGTGGACGTCCGGCCCGACGACTTCACCATCGATCCGGACCAGATCGAAGCGGCCATCACTCCCCGGACGAAGGCGATCCAGCCGGTGAGCCTGTACGGGCAGCCGGCGGACATGGGGGCGGTTGCCGAGATCGCTGAGCGGCGCGGCCTGGCGATCGTGGAGGACGCTGCCCAGTCGCACGGCGCCGCCATCGGTCAGCGCAAGAGCGGCACCTGGGGTGCAGGCGTCTTCAGCTTTTACCCCACCAAGAACATGACCACCGGCGAGGGGGGCATGATCACCACCTCGGACGCCGCGTACGCGGAGCGCGTGACGCTGCTGCGCGAGCACGGCATGAAGGTGCGCTACCACCACGACGTCCTTGGCTACAACTTCCGGATGACCGATATCCACGCCAGCATCGGCCTGGCGCAGTTCGCCAAGCTTCCCGGCTACAACGCCCGCCGCCAGGCGATCGCGCGTCGCTACGACGCGGAGCTGCGCGGCGTCATTACCCCGTTGGTGCGGCCGGGCGTAACGCACGTCTACCACCAGTACACGATCCGCGTCCGCGAGCGCGACGACTTCGCGGAGCGCCTCAAGGCTCGGGGAGTGGGGACCGGCATCTACTACCCGATCCCGGTACATCGCCAGAAGCCGCTCCTGGCCCTGGGCTACGGCGACCAGCGCTTCCCGGTCAGCGAGCAGCTGACCGAGGAGGTGATCAGCATCCCGGTCCATCCCTCCCTGACCGATGCGGAGGTCGAGACCGTGATCGGCGCCGTCAACCAGACGGCGGCGGAGCTGGGCCCGATGATGGCGGATCGTGCCGTGCCCGCATGAGCGCCGCGACGCACGGGCAGCCCGGGACCCCGTCGTTGCGAGCCGGGGTGGTGGGGCTCGGCATGATGGGCCGCAACCACGTCCGGGTCTACGACGAGGTCCTGCCCGACGTCGAGCTGATCGCGGTCGCCGACCCTGACCCGGTCGCCCTGCGGCGGGCGACAACCGGCCGCGCGGCGCGCGGGTATGCCGACCCGCGCACGATGTTCGACGAGGAGCACCTCGACCTGGTGAGCATCGTGGCCCCCACCTCGTTGCACCGCCAGGCGACGCTCGAGGCTCTCGCATCGGGCGCCAACGTGCTGGTCGAGAAGCCGATCGCCTCGGACCGCGCCGATGCGGAGGCCATGATCGAAGCCGCACAACAGGCTGGTCGGCTGCTGACGGTGGGCCACATCGAGCGGTTCAATCCGGCCATCCGTGAGCTCCGGCGCCGGCTGGCGCGGGGAGAGCTTGGGCGCATCTTCCAGGTCAAGGCGACGCGCTTGGGTCCTTTCCCCGCTCGCATCCGGGACGTGGGGGTCGTGCTGGATCTCGCCCCGCACGACATCGACGTGATGCGCTTCCTGCTCGACAGCGAGCCGGTCCGGCTCTACGCCGAGACCGAGCAGCGCATCCACACCGACCACGAGGACCTGTTCAACGGCGTCATGAAGTTCGCCAACGGGGTGATCGGGGTGCTCGACATCAACTGGCTGACCCCGAATAAGCGGCGCACGCTGACGGTCACCGGCGAGCGCGGCATGTACGTCGCGGACTACATCAAGCAGGACCTCATCTTCTATTCGAACCCCGACGCCGTGCAGACCTGGGAGAACCCGGGAGCCGACGACTCCGACCAGCTCACCACCTCGGTCTCGGAGGGCGAGATGACGCAGCGCTCGGTGCGCCGCCAGGAGCCGCTGGCCGTCGAGCTCGCCGAGTTTGCCCGTGCAGTCCGCGACGGCGGTCCGCCGCCGGTGGCACCCCGCGACGCGATGATCGCGCTGCTCCTGGCCCAGAAGATGGTCGAGGCGGCTTCGAGCGGTGTGGTGGTCTCCGGCGCCGCATTGGCGGAGGCCCTGGCGTGAAGATCGCGGTGGTCGGGCTGGGGCACATCGGACTTCCCCTTGCAGTGCAATACGCGACCCGAGGGCACGAAGTGGTCGGGGCGGACATCAACCCCGCCATCGTGGACGCCGTCAATCGCGGGGAGTCCCCGCATCTCGACGAGCCGGCGTTGGTCGAGGGCGTGCCCAAGGTCGTGGCCGCGGGCACCCTGCGCGTGACGACCAGCACCGTCGACGCGGTGAAGAGCGCGGAGGTGGTGGTGGTGATCGTGCCCGTCGTGGTCGACGCCGCCCGCCAGATCGACTTCGGTCAGATCGACGCGGCCACCCGCGAGATCGCACGCGGCCTCCAGCCCGGGACCCTGGTGCTGTACGAGACGACACTCCCGGTCGGCACGACCCGCGATCGGCTCGGCGCCATGCTCGCCGAGGGTTCGGGCCTCGTGCTCGATGACGGNNNNGGGCGCTGGCCTTCTACCAGGCGGTCCTCGATGAGGGGACCGACGTGCGGGCGGTTGCCAACGCAGAGACGGCAGAGATGACCAAGCTGGCCGAAACGACCTATCGCGACGTGAATATCGCGCTGGCCAATGAGTACGCGCGCTACGCCGACCGCCACGGCATCGACGTCCTCGAGGTGATCGAGGCCGCCAACAGCCAGCCCTACAGCCACATCCACTAGCCCTACGTAGGCGTCGTCGGGCACTGCATCCCGGTCTATCCGCACTTCCTGTTCAACGCAGATCCAGACCTGCGGCTGCCGCCGCTGGCTCGCGCCATTAATGAGGAGATGGGCGCCTGGGCCGTCGCGCTCGCCACGGAGCGGGTCGGGTCGCTGCAAGGCGTACCGGTGCTGGTCCTGGGCGTCGCGTACCGAGCCGATGTCCGCGAGGATGCCTTCAGCAGCGCCTTCCGCCTGCGCGACGAGCTCAAGGCCAGCGGTGCGCGTGTGTACGGCCACGATCCGTATTTCCCCGGCGAGCACCTCGAGAGCATGGGGTTCGAGCCGTACGACCTCGCGTCGCCCGCCCAGGCACGCGTCGCGATCCTGCAGGCCGGGCACGCCGCCTACCGTGACTTCGACCCGGGGAAGATTCCTGGCCTCGAGCTGTTCGTGGACGGTCGTAACGCGCTCGACCGGGCCACCTTCGACCGCGCCGGGATCGCCTATGTGGGGATCGGCCGCTGAGCGACCTGAGCGACCGACCGCCGCAGGGCTCCGGCGGTCAGGCCGCTGAGCCCGGGCCGGCCGAGGAGCTGCCGCGGGTTGGCCTGGCGGCTGGCCGCGGCGTCTGGGTGGTGCTCCCAACCTACAACGAGATCGAGAACCTCGAAGGCCTGCTGGACGCCATCCTCGAAGCACTCCCGCAGGCCCACGCGCTGGTGGTCGACGACGGCTCCCCCGACGGGACCGGCCAGCTGGCGGACACCATCGCGGCCCGCGAGCCGCGAGTTGCGGTCCTGCATCGGTCTGCGAAGGAGGGTCTCGGCCCAGCCTATCGAGCGGGCTTTCGCTGGGTCCTCGACCGTCCCGAGACCGATGCCGTGGTGCAGATGGACGCGGACTTCTCCCACGACCCGCGCGACCTGCCCCGCCTGCTGGCGCCGCTGATGGTGGGCGCTGACCTGGCGATCGGGGCCCGCTACGTCCACGGTGGAGGGACGGTCGGCTGGCCGTGGTACCGGCGCCTGATCAGCCGTGGCGGCACGACCTTCGCGCGCACGCTCCTGCTCCTCCCGTACCGCGATCTGACGGGAGGCTTCAAGGCCTGGCGCCGCGAGCTGCTCGACTCGATCCGGCTGCGGGACATGGGGGCCAACGGTTACGCATTTCAGATCGAGACGACCTGGTGGGCCTACCGGCGGGGCGCACGCATCGTGCAGATCCCCATCATCTTTCGTGAGCGGACGGCCGGCCGCTCCAAGATGACCGGTGGCATCGTCCGCGAAGCCTTGGTTCGCGTGCTCGCGCTGCGCTGGGCGACGCTCCCATTCTTCGGTCGCGAGGACCGCTCCCGCTGAGCCGCTCTGGGGCGACTCGCCTCGTTGGCGCCGTGCAAGCTCATCGGGTAGCATGCTGCCGCCCATTCGACGACCCTCTCTCCCGCGCTGCGGAGATCCTGGTGCATGGCCTTTCGGAACCGCCCGACCCTCGATCGCAAGCATCGGCCGCGCTGGCAGGATGAGCTCCGCAGCCAGCAGCTGATCGTTGCCGGCTTTGCGGTGGCGATCGCCATCGCCATCGGTATCTTCGGCGCGACCAGCTGGAGCTCCTACTACGACAGCCACCTCCGCCAGGTCGCCTACGTCGGCGGGCTGTCGGTCGATCGCGACGCTCTCACGCAGCGGACCGCGGTGATCACCGCCGAGCTGTACGCCAAGCGCGCGGACCTGCTGGCCTCCGAGGGCGGCGCCCGCAACGACCAGGTCCAGCAGCAGGTGAGCCTCCTCGAGCAGACGCTCCAGCAGATCGACGGTGTCGCCACAGACTCCCTGACCACCGGGATGTTCATGCGCTCGGCGAGCGGGGGCCTCGGGATCAGCGTCAGCGATGCGGCAGTGGACGAGGAGGTTGCGGGTCGCACCACGCTGCCGTTCCAGCTGCAGCTGTCGATCATCACCGTCAGCGCCCTGCCGGCTGGTGCGGGACCGAACGACAAGCCAACCACCGCGCAGTGGGCCGCGGCGGAGACGCAGGCCAAGGCGCTCCTGGCTCAGGTCAAGGGAGGCAAGGCCTTCGCCGCGCTCGCCAGGGAGAAGAGCGCGGACCAGGCCACCAAGGCGCTCAACGGGCTCGTCGGCTGGGTCCAGGACGGCGATCCCACGTACGGCCCGTTGTTCACCGCCGCCAAGGGCGGCAAGGTCGGCGACCTGATCGGTCCGGTCAAGGGTGATACCGACTACACCCTGATCAAGGTCAACCAGGTGCGCAAGGCCGCGCCCGATGCGCAGTTCAAGTCGCTGCTCTCGGCAGTCAAGGCGACCGATGGCGACTACCGCTCGTACATCCGCGACGAGCTGTTGAAGGACGCGTTCCAGACCTATTTCGGCGACAAGGTGCTCTCCAAGTACATGCAGCAGCGCGACGTCGCGCAGATCCAGATCCAGTCGGATCCCCAGATCCCGCTCCCCACCGTGCGCGTCCGCCACATCCTCGTCCAGCCGCAGCCCGGGGCCAGCGACCAGACCAAAGCGACGGCCGCGCAGTGGGCAGCCGCGCTGGCCAAGGCCAAGGCGATCCGCGCCGCCCTGCTGAAGCCGGGCGCGAGCTGGACGGCGCTCGCCAGCGCGGACAGCGACGATACGGGCTCGAGCACGCAGGGCGGCGACCTGGGGTGGCTCGACCCCTCGAATGCGCAGGTGGTCCCCGAGTTCAAGACCGCGATCCAGCGGCTGAAGCTCAACGAGATCAGCGAGCCGGTGAAGTCCCAGTTCGGCTACCACGTCATCCAGATCTTCGAGCAGCGGACGAGTGCGGACGAGCAGGCGTCCGCGATCGAAGCCGAGCTCAAGAAGGATCCGGCCTCGTTCGCCAAGGTCGCCGCACGCGAGAGCGTGGACCACGCGACCGCGGACAAGGGCGGCGACATCGGATGGGTGGCGCCGTACGAGAAGGACCAGCAGCTCGAGACCGCGATCTTCGCCCTCACCAAGGTCGGGCAGATCAGCCCACCGGTGAAGGCGACCGATGGATCGCTCTACATCTACAAGCTGCTCGACACATCCGACGAGCGGTACGTCGATGCGGATCGCCTGTCGTCACTCAAATCCGCGGGCTATCCCCGCTGGCGCGACAAGCTGAAGGCTCGCCTCGGCTTCTGGATCGACCCGCAGTTCGAGTCGACCGCGGCCACCGGTAGCTGACGTGCCGGTTCGCGGGCCGGCCACTGCACTGGACGCGCTGCTGGCATCGGCGGGCCTCGATCCGCGGGCCGGGGTCCAGGTCGTTGCCGTCGACCGCCTCGGGTCGATCCCCTTCGATCCCGGGTTGGCGCTCGTCCTCCTTCGCGCCGAGACCGATGCACCGCCGGTATCTCCCGAACCTGCCCGCACCCTGCTGCCGGGGCGCCATCGGGAGGCGGGGACGAGCCGGCTCCTCGCGCGCCTCTACCCGGCCGGGCATCCCGCGCGACGCCTCGCGGATGGAGGCGTGGTGACCATTGGTGACCTGACCGACAGCATGCTGTTCGCCGACGACTGGTTCGTGCCGCCTCTCGAGCTCGTCGAGAACCTCGCATCCCCGCACGGGATGGCGGCCATCTCGGCGCGCTTGCGCGCCCCCGACGGCTGCCCGTGGGATCGCAAGCAGACCCACGCCAGCCTCCGCCCATTCGTCCTCGAGGAGGCCTACGAGACCGTCGACGCCATCGAGCGCGGCGGCGCGGCGGACCTCGCCGAGGAGCTCGGCGACCTCTTCCTGCAGGTCGTGCTGCACGCGCAGCTCGCGGCCGAGGAGGGGACGTTCGACCTCGTCGACGTGTACCGCACTCTCGGCGCCAAGATCGTGCGGCGCCACCCGCACGTCTTTGGCGACGTCGAGGCGAGCAGTGCCGAAGAGGTGATTCGCAACTGGGAGGCGATCAAGGCGTCGGAGCGTTCGGACGCCGGCCGAGACCCGTCGGCCTTTACCGGCATCGCCAGGGCCCTGCCGGCGCTCCCCGCCAGCCGGGAGATCCAGGAGCGCGCCAGCTCCATGGGCTGGGACTGGGAGGCGATCGAGGGCGTCTGGGAGAAGGTGCGCGAGGAGCTCGAAGAGCTGCACGCCGCCGGCGAGCTGCACGGCGACGAAGGGCGCGACGCGCGACTGCACGAGCTGGGCGACCTCCTGTTCGCGGTGGTCAACCTGGCGCGGTGGATGAAGCTCGATCCGGAAGAGGCGCTGCGCACGGCCAATCGACGATGGATCGAGCGATACGGCCGCGTCGAGGAGCTGGCCGCCCGTCGCGGCGTGGACCTCGCGGCGCTCGACCTGGCGGGCAAGGACGAGCTCTGGGACGCGGTCAAGCACCAGGGTCGGGGTTGACCACCGCAGGCGCGCATCCGCGGCGCGTCGCGATCGTGGTCCATGCCTCGGTTCCAGCCGACCCGCGGATTCGCCGCCAGGCAGACGCGCTCCTCGCCGCCGGGTACGAAGTCGACCTCTTCGCGTTGCGGGATCGCGGGCAGGCGGCAGAGGAGCTGGCGGACGGGCTCCGCATCGTGCGGCTGCCGGTTCGACGCCGCTTCGGGAGCTTCGTCGGGCACCTGGCCGAGTACCTCGCGTTCACGGGCGCGGCGACCCTGCGCCTCACCCGCGAGCACCGGCGCCGGCGATACGCGGTCGTCCAGGTCGCCTCCCTCCCAGACTTCCTCGCCTTCGCGGCGTCCGCGCTCAAGCTGGCCGGGGTCCCATTGATCCTGGACCTGCACGAGGACATGCCCGCCTTCTTCGAGGACCGCTTCCACTCACCCGCCCTGCGCCCGCTTCGACCGCTGATCGGGGGCCTCACGCGAGCATCGGCGGCCATGGCGGACGCGATCCTCACCGTGCATGGCCCGCTGCGCGAGCTCTCGCTTGCTCGCGGCGTGTCGCCGGACAAGGTGACCGTCGTCATGAACAGCGCCGACGACCGTCTCTTCGACCCCGCGCGCCACGCGCGGCGCCCGTTCATGGAGGACGGTGAGCTGCGCCTGATGCACCACTCGAGCCTGCAACGCATCTACGGCCTGCCGGTGGCGATCGAGGCGGTCGCGCAATTGCGCGATGAGCTGGAGTCCCGCCTCGACGTGTACGGGGATGGCCCATATCGGCCCGAGATCGAGGAGGAGATCGAGCGGCTGGGGGTCGGGGAGCGGGTTGCGCTGCACGGCCGCGCTCCCCTTGAGGAGCTGCCCGGCCTGCTGGCCGGCGCTGACCTGGCGATCGTGCCCTCGCTGCCGGAGCCGTACATGCAGTACTCCCTGTCCACCAAGCTGCTCGAGGCGGTGGCGATGGGGGTCCCGGTGATCGCCAGCGACCTCGCCACCTTCCGAGCCCACTTCAGCGATGCCGCCATCCGCTACGTCCCGGGCGGCGACCCGCGGGCCCTCGGCGTCGCGATCCGCGAATCGGCCGCCGACCCCTCCGGCACCGCCCGCCAGGCGGCGGAGGCGCGCCGTCAGGCGGAGCCGTATGCATGGAGCATCCAGGCCGGTCGCTATCTGGAGGTCGTCGACCGGCTGGCGGACCGCCCCCGGCGGTAGGGGGCCTATTTGGCCATGGGCCGGGGCTGGGTGGCTCGGTACGGTTCGCACGCGGGCGAGCCAACACCAACCAACCCAGGGGAGAGCCATCCGTGCCGCGCGCCATACCGAACGTCATCAATCACCGAACCACGCTGGCGGTCATCGCCAGCGTCGGGCTTCTGCTCGGCATGGCCGCCGGTCCGACCCTTGCCACAGGTGGCAGCGACTTCGTGTCGCTGACCAATGTCAAGCGCGCGTCGGTCGGGCTCGGTCCGGTTGGCCTTTCGACACCTGTCGACCAGATCGCCGTCGAGCGCGGTGGCCAGATGGCCAGAAGGGCTATCCCACCCACTCCTACCAGCGCACAATCGATCAGTGGTGGGCCTCGCCGGGTCACCACGCGATCATGGTCGGCGACTACAACGTCGCGGGTGGCAGCTGGTCGGTCTCCAGCAGCGGGGGCACGTACTCGGTGATGGTCTTCGTCAAGACCTGCGCCCCGACCTCCACCGGGCCGGTAGGCAATCCACCTCCCACGGTCACCTGGCGATCGCCTGCCTCCGGAGCGACCGGGGTCTCGCCTGCGACGGCGGTGTCGGCCCGCTTCAGCGAAGCGGTGAGCGGCGTCTCGGCCTCGACCTTCGTGCTCCGAGACGCGGTGACGGGCACCATCCTCTCGGCCGCGGTGACCTACGACGCCACCGCAAAGCAGGCGACCCTGCGACCCACCCACTGGCTGGGCCTTGGACACAGCTACCGGGTCAGCCTGAGCTCCTCGATTCGTGACACCGGCGGAGCGAGCCTGGCGTTCACCAGCTGGACCTTCAAGACGGCGACGGTCCAGGCCTTCAGCCCCACGCGCACCGTCTCGTTCGGCTCCGGCAAGCACGTTGGCTATCGCTTCGCGAGCAACGGCACAGTCCTCGCCAGCAAGCCATACACGCTCGCGCGCGCTTCCTCGGCATCGGGCAGCAGGCGAGCGCTCATCGCCGGGCACAGCGGGACCTGGTACCTGATCAGCAATGGCGTCTGGGCGGGCTATTGGGTGCAGGCGTCGAGCAGCGTGGTCCTGCACTGACCGTCGTTCGGCATTGACCGATGGCGGCGTGCGCCGCCTCTCCCGCGACGCCCGTCGCGGC
>VBGQ01000048.1:0-5507 GCA_005882055.1 Chloroflexota bacterium | reverse complement strand
GAGGAGGCGCGTCCCCGCTGTGACGGAGGTGAGTCGCACGAGCCGCGAGGTCGAGGCGGAGGGCGGCGTACCGGAGATCGCCGTGGCTCCCACCCCAACTCCGTATCGGCTCGCGAAGCGCACGCTGGACGTGATGGCCTCATCGGTCGGGCTGATCCTGACCTCGCCGCTGATGCTCGCCGTCGCCGCAGCGATACGCATGGAGTCGCGGGGAAGTGTCCTGTTCCGACAAGAGCGCGTCGGGCTCGGCGGGCGGACCTTCATGCTCTACAAGTTCCGCACCATGCACGCCACCGCCGACCAGGAGACCCACCGCCGTCACGTCGAGCAGCTGATTCGCGGCGCTCCCTCGGACGGAGATGAAGCCGCCATCTCCGCAGGCTCCACGTGGCTCCCGCTCGAGCAGGATCCGCGCGTGACGCGGGTCGGCCGATTCCTGCGACGCAGCCACCTTGACGAGCTGCCGCAGCTGATCAACGTCCTCCGCGGGGAGATGAGCGTGGTCGGCCCGCGGCCGCCCATCCCGTACGAGGTTGAGGTCTACGAGCCCTGGCACCTCCGCCGGCTCTCGGTCGTCCCGGGGCTGACCGGCCTGTGGCAGGTGCGCGGATGGGGGAAGCTGAGCTTCGACGACGGGGTTGCACTCGACCTGGAGTACATCAAGAACCGGTCGTTCCTCGTCGACGTTCAGATCGTGCTACGGACGCTCTGGCAGATCCTGCGAGGCAGGCAGTTCTGACCGCGGGCTTGCCGCCTGGATGCTCCCCAGCCCAAGCAGGAACCAGAAGACGTAGGCCACGCTGTTGGCCTCCAGCAGCATCGTGGTTGCGGAGTTCGCGATGAGCGCGAGGGATGCGGCGACGATCCCGAACAGCACCACACGACGCCACCCCATGCCCCGGCCGGCGCGTCTCAGCAGGGGTACGCCAATCGTGAGCAGCATGCCGACGAAGGCGAGGCCGCCCAAGACGCCGAATTCGACGAAGAGGTGCAGCCAGAAATTGTCGACGGTCTTCTGGTCGCCCTTGAGCAGCTGCTTCGTCCCGTAGTCGGCGTAGACCGGCGTCCCGAAGATGTCGGCCGCCGCGCCGCCGTACATTCCCGGGCCCACGCCGACGAGCGGATGATCGGCGAGGATGGGGAGGCCGTTGAGGATAAAGAGCGTGCGCAGGTCCACGCCACGCCCTACGGTTCCGATGCGCTCCTGCGTCGAGGTGATCGGGTTCTGCGCCTTGTGGCTGCTCTTGGCGACGGCGAGGTTGCGCGGCATGACTGAGACGATGCCAAAGGCAACCACCAGTGCAGCGATGCCCACCAGCCAGGCCCGCCGGTCGAGGATCAGCCCGGCGACGGTGAATCCGAAGAGCATGCCCAGCCAGCCGCCGCGCGAGAAGGTGAGCCAGAGCGCCACGGAAAGGAGGAGTACGAGCGGGGCCGCGAACCAGCGCTGCCGCGGGGTAGGCGCCCGGACAGCGGCGGAGATGGCGAATGGCAGGCTGGCCGACAGGAGCGCGGCGAACACGTTCGGATCTCCGAAGATCGACGCAAGCCGATACGGCTCTCCAAAACGACCAATCAGGCTGTTCAGGCCAAGGAAGTTCGGGTCGAGCAGCGCCTGCAGAACGGCGAGGACCGAGGCGACGAGCAGGATGGCCAGCAGGGCCGAGACCGCGACCACCGCTTGCCGCAGGTCGAAGCCGACCATCCGCGCCAGGTAGAAGAGCGCCACGGCGTCGACCGTGAAGATCATCCCGGCCGCGGCCTGGGCGATGGGTGCCCGGTTCACGAGCGTTGAGATCGCGGCCAGCACGACGAATGCCAACAGGAAAGCTGTGGCGGGATGGCGCAACGCGGGGAAGAAGCGCTCTTCCCGCAACGCCTTTGCCGCAAGGACCAGGCCAACGATGCCGAGAAGCGTTTCGGAGGTGATGTGGGTGGCCACGCCGTACGAGGCGGGCAGGAGCCCAGCGACGACGTAGCGATCCAGGATGGCACTCAAGGCCACCAGTACGAGGACGGCGCGCGGCCAACGGATCGAGGCGTACGCGATGACCGCGAGGAGCAGGAGGGCGAGCACGCCGAATCCGAGCACCGACACCCGCGAAACCCAGATCGCGAGCAGAGCGAGCACGACCCCGACCGCGGTGACGCTGACCGCCGGCAGCCGTGAGGCGCCCGGCAAGCTCAACGAGCCCTGGCGCATCATCCGTTCGGTACCGACTCTTGGACCGGGATGCCGAGCAGCTCCAGGACCCGCGCTGCGCGCGTGTCCCACGTATTCGACTCCGCCCAGGCTCGTGCTGCCCGGCCCCACTCGGCGAGCGCCTGCGGCGCAGCCGTCACCACCTTCGCGATCCCTTCGGCGATCCCCTGCTTCGTATCGCTGACCACCGGGCCACTACCCATCTCGCGGACGACACGGGCCGTCTCGGTGATGTCGGTGACGATCATGGGTCGCGCGAAGCCCGCGTATTCCGGGATCTTGATCGGCATGG
The DNA here is from genome assembly GCA_005882055.1 of Chloroflexota bacterium. Taxonomy (GTDB): domain Bacteria; phylum Chloroflexota; class Limnocylindria; order QHBO01; family QHBO01; genus CF-82. The sequence goes on along the minus strand of VBGQ01000048.1, from coordinate 3,012 downwards.
CCAGGTCGTTATACGGCGTTCGCAGGTAGGGAGTAACGGTCGCCAGCACGCCGGGCAGGAGCTGGTCGACGGCGGGACCCTCCAGGTGCATGACGTGCACCCATTCCGGCAGCTGGCCGGTCGGCTCCTCGCCGGGACGACAGACGCAGATCAGCTCGACTATGTGTCCCGCATCCCTCGCCAGCGCCATTCCCTCCAGCAGGATCTGCCCGCCGTGGGCGGGAACCCGCAGCCCACCGATGAACAGCAGGTTGCGTGCCCGCGGGTCGAGAGGTGGCGCGTCGGCCAGGCGGGCGCCCGGTGGGAGCAGCAGGGCAGCGCTCCTCCCGGTGACGGCGCGCGCGAGCCCGGCGGATGGAAAGGTGACCTGGTTGGATAACCGCCCAACGATGCCCAGGAGCGTCTCGGAGGTGACGTGGGTGGCCACTCCGTACGAGGCGGGCAGGAGCCCAGCGACGACGTAGCGATCCAGGATGGCGCTCATCGCGACGAGGACGAGGACGGCGCGAGGCCAACGGATCGACGCGTACCCGATGACGGCGAGGAGCAGGGCGGCGAGCACGCCGAAGCCAAGCACCGACACGCGCGAAACCCAGATGGCCAGCAGGGCGAGAAGCGTCGCGACGGCGGTGACGCTCACCTCCGGCATCCTGGCGACCACCGGGAGACTCAGCGAGCTCTGCCGGATCACTGGTTCAAGGTGGGAACTGCGCGCTGCTGCCGGCGTACCAGCCCTTCAACGGGCCGTTCGCCCCGAAGAGCTTCTTGTCCTCCGCGCGGATGGCCGCACGCTTCGGGACAAGGAGATAGTTGACGAGCGGCTGCGTCGGGAGGTCCACGTACCCCGGGTAGCCGAGCACCACCTTGGTGATGTTTCGCTGCAGGACGAGAGGCATGAGGCTGGCAAGGTTACCGGCATCCCCCCGCGGAAAGTCGGTCGACACGGTCTCCCCGATGGCATTCAGGATGTCGGGGAGTCGCAGGACCCAGTTCGATCTCGCGATTTGATCCCCGAGAGCCACCAGGAGCTCCTGTTGCCGCTCGGCTCGCTTGAAGTCGTTCTGCTCCTCGACGGTCCCGTTGGGCAGGGTGAGGGTTCCCTTGCGGATCCGCGCGAAAGCGAGGGCATGTGCGCCGTCGTAGACCTGGCAGCCAGGCTGGAGCGTGATCCCCACCTTTGGACGCCAGGTTGGCCCGCTGTAGGTTGAATCGGTCAGCGTGCCGTTCAGGCAGAGGCGGACGCCGCCGAGCGAGTCGATCAGGTCGGCGAAGCCCTTCAGGTTCACCGTTGCGTAGTAGTTGATGTCGATGCCGAGATAGAGGCCGATGGTGCGCTGCAGGGTACGGATGCCGCAGGCTGCAGGGTCGCTCAGGTCCGGGCACCACAGCTTCGGGTTCTGGCTCGCCACGGTCGTCAGCGAGTTGATCTTGTCCGGGTAAAGGCCATTCGCAAAGATCCGGCGGTCGGGCAGCGGCAGGAACCCGGTGTCGCGCGGGATGGAGACCATGACGGCGGTGTGCTTCACCGGGTCGATGCTGACGACCAGGATCGTATCGGTCAGGGCTTCCGAGCGGCTGGCGTCCGAATCGATGCCGAGCAGCAGGAAGTTGATCCTCTGCTTGCCGTCCCAGTGGTAGTTCGGCTGGTTCAGCGGCAGGTTGCTGCCGCCCGAGGCGATCGGCACGCCACCCGCGAAGACCTGGTGCAGGGTCTGGTCCAGGCGCGAGAGCACGATGCCTGCCCAGGCGTGCATCCCGACGGTCAGCATCACCAGCAGCACGACCACCGCGACCTCCCACCCACGCCGACGCATCGCCTGCGGCGGTCTGGACAGCGTCGCGGCGGACGCGGCTCCCGGGCCGGGAGAGGAAGCGACGGGGCTCTTCCGCAACTCTCGCTCCGTGGCCTCAGGCGCCTCCACCGGGCGCGCCAGCCCGGCGTGGGCGATCGCGAACAGCCGCCACATCAACAGGGCGAGGTCGAGGGCCAGAAGGGTGGTCAGGAACTGGGTATTGAAGAGCGCGCTCTGCAGACGATCGGCGACCAGCAGGTAAGCGGCCATACCGCCGGCGACGACGAGCAGCACGGGCGCGGCGAGAATGGCGGCGATGGTTGGCTGGCCCGAGTAGAGCTGGCCGAGCCCGGGGAAGAGAAACGAGAGCACGGCGCCAAGAGCTGGGAACCGTGCGCGGGATTGCTCCTGCATCGACTCCTGCCGGAGATGGGGCGGGGCGGAGTATACCGCCGGTGCATGTGGTGCGCAGGAGCGCCGGCTGGTTGGATGGGTTCGGTTAGTACCTTTGCGCTACCCGCGCCCAGGACCCTAGACTAGCCCGGCTGCCGGGCGCTGATGCCATCGCCGCAGCTGTTGGCGGAGTGCCCAACCCGAACCCGTGCCACCTGACCTGATCTTCCTCGTCGTCACCGCCGTCGTCGGCACCCTGCTCGTGCTGGGTGCGGCCCTCGCGGCCGTCCGCGAGCGCTCCATCGCGAGCGCCTCCGCCGGATTCGGCGTCGAAAATGGCCAGGGAAAGTACGACCCCGAGATCGAGCTGGCCGAAGCGCATGCCGGTGCATCGGCGAGCGCGTCGGTGAGCGTCGTCCGCGTGCTGTGGTGGATCACGATTGCCGCGGTGCTCGTCGGCGTGGGCCTCTCTGATGCCTATCGCGCCAACCAGGCGATCATCTTCGGCCTCGGGGGAGTGGCGGCGGTGGTCGTGGTCGTGCTGCACGAGCTCATGCCACGCGGCTGGCGCAACGACCTGACGACCGCCGCAGAGGTGGCGATTGCCGTCGCGCTGTCCGCCGCACTCCTACTGCTTACCGGCTACGGTGCCTCGCCGTACGTCTTTACCCTTGACCTGCTCGCGGTTGCCGTCGCCCTGGGCCGAGGGGGCTGGGCGGCCGTCGTGGTCGCCCTCCTTGCGTCCGGCGTGTACCTCGGCGTCATCGCCGTCGACCCCACCGCGGACCGCCTGGCGGGCACCAGCCTGCTGCGCATCGTGCTCAAC
>VBGQ01000047.1 GCA_005882055.1 Chloroflexota bacterium | reverse complement strand
CCCTCGGGGAGCCGTCGTCCGTCTCGTTCGCCGCGATTCTCGCTCTCACCCTCGCCGGCGCCGCTCCGACCCATCAGGGCCGGCCCGGAGACTCCGGGTTCCAGGCGATGATCGCCGGCGCGACCGCCCGCATGCACGCGGCCATGAACGTGCCGTTCACGGGCAATCCCGACCGCGATTTCGCGCGCATGATGATCCCGCACCACCAAGGCGCCATCGACATGGCAGTCGCCGAGCTGCGCTATGGAAGGGACCAGCGGCTGAAAAGGCTGGCCCAGGAAATCATCGTCGATCAGCAACAGGAGATCGCGGTGATGCATCTCGCGCTCGGAGCCCCTGTTCCGCCAGGCAGTCCGGCACCGACGCAGACGAGGCCCGATCACGCCGAGGAGGAGTGACATGGCCCGCATCCCGTCGACTCTCTTCGCGCTCGCATTGGTCGCCGGTCCGTCGCTCGCTGGCCAGGTGCCACATGCGGCGACGGCGCCGGAAATCCCCGTCAGCGCTCGTGACCGCGTGTACGCCGGCGAACAGTTTTCGAATACGGTCTCCGTGATCGACCCGGCCGCCAACAGGCTCCTGGGCGTGATCCGGCTTGGCGATCCGCAGCCGGCGAACTTGTCGCCGCTCTACCGCGGCCAGCTCCTCGTCCACGGCCTCGGCTTTTCGCCAGACCACCGGACCCTGGTGGTGGTCTCGATCGGTTCCAACTCGGTCAGTTTCATCGATACCGCGACCAATGCGGTGAAACACGTCACGTACGTGGGGCGCTCGCCGCACGAGGCGTTTTTCACGCCCGACGGCAAGGAGGTGTGGGTCGCGGTGCGGGGGGAAGATTACATCGCGGTCCTCGACTCGAAGACGTTCCTCGAGAAGCAGCGGATCAAGCTCTCGAACGGGCCCGGCATGACGATCTTCTCGCCGGACGGCAAGTACGGGTACGTGTGCTCGAGCTTCACGCCGGAGACCGCGGTCGTCTCGGTCCCGGCTCACAAGGTCGTCGGCAAGGTGAAGCAGGAGTCGCCGTTCTGCCCGAACATCGCCGCGGCGCCGGAGGGAGATCAGGTCTGGCTGACCCTGAAGGACGTAGGAAAGGTGATGGCGTTCTCCGCAAGACCGCCATTCAACGTCCTCAAGGTGCTCGACACCGGTCCGATCACGAACCACGTCAACATCGTCCGGAACGCGCATGGCCGGTTCGCCTACGTCACCGTGGGCGGGCTGAACGCGGTCCTCGCGTTCCGCACCGACAATTTCGAGCAGGTCGCGCGAATACCGGTCGGCGAGCTGCCGCATGGGATCTGGCCCTCCGGTGACGGGACGCGCATCTACGTGGGAATCGAGAATGGCGACACGGTGACGGCGATCGATACCCTCGAGAACAAGGTCGTCGCCACTGTTCCGATCGGCCAGGCGGCACAGGCGGTCGTCTATGTCCCCAATGCGGTTCCGGCGGGGCAGGGGAGCGAACATCTCGAACCGCTGGGCATTGCCGGCAACGTGGTGCAACTCGCGCTGGGACGACCCGGCGGGCCGCCCGCGACCCGCGTTTCCCTGTTCGACCAAGGTTTGACCCAGGTCTTGCAAGCCGCCGTCACGGGTCTCGAGCCTAGAAAGCCATACGTGCTCGCGCTCTCGCCGACGGCCGATGCCGCTGGTCCCCTGGAGCCTCTCGCCGGATTCATGACCAACCCGGCCGGAGCCGCCATCGTCAACGCCGTCGGCCCGATCCGGCAGGTCGTCCAGGGCTCGGGCGATCTGCCAAGGCGCTATCTGGTGATCGTCAGCGGCACGCCTGCAGTCACCGGCGCGCCCGTGCAGGTGCAACTCCCGTAGTCGGGAAACTCGCAGCCCGACTGGCAGCGCCTGGAATCGGGAATTTCGGAACAAGCCTTGACGGCTCAGTGCGCGCCGGCCTCCACGGCTGCTCCTCGTTGCGGCCGGCGCATCAGGACGATCACCCAGCTTGCGGCGAGAAACGCGACGGCCAGCAAGAGAAAGGAGTTGTTGAAGGCCCGGAGCAGCGCCTGCGCGCCGATGCGCTGGTTCAACACGGCGAGCGCCGCGCCTTGCGGGTCGAAGAGGCGGGCGCCCGGGCCGTGCTCGAGCAACGTCCTCTGCTCGGCGACGAGCGTCCCGTACGCGTCCACGTGGCTGGTGATGAAGGTGAAGTTTTGCTTCACCTGCCGGGCGAGGGTGGTGCTCATCCATGCCGTTCCGATCGAGGCGCCGAGCTCGCGCGTGAGGTTGAACAGCGCGGTGCCGCCGGGCCGCTGCGCCGGAGGAAGCGACGCGACCCCGAGAACCGTGAGCGGAATGAAGCCAAACCCGGTGCCGATGGCGCGGACGAAGAGCGGGAGTGCCACCTGAGCGGTGGTCACTTCCGCCGTCAGGTGCGCGTTGAGCCACAGGCTGGCGAGGATGCCCGCATTGGCGATCACGAGGAGAAGGCGGGGGTCGACCTTGGTCACGAGCTTTCCCACCACCGGAAAGATCAGGAGCTGGATCCAGGTCCCCATCAGGAATACGCGTCCGATGTCCAGAGCGCGGTAGTGCAGGATCGTGCCGCAGAACAGCGAGAGCAGCACCGAGCCCGCGAAGATGGCGGTACCCACGAGGAAGTTGAGGGTGGTGGCCGCCGCATAGGCGCGGTTCCGGAAAACGCGCAGATCGACCACCGGATGCTCGTGCTCGAGCTCGTGGGTGACGAATCCGATCAGCGCAATCGCCGCCACGACGGCGAGGACGGTGATCGTCTTGTCCTCGAACCAGTCGTTGCGGTTTCCTTCCTCCAGGACGTACTGCAGGGAAACCATGCCCAGGGCCAGTAGCGCGATCCCGAATCGGTCGACCGGGGATCGGTCGGAAACGAACCCCGGCTGCTCGATCTGGGTCCACGCGATCCAGGCGGCGATGAGCCCGAGCGGAACGTTGATGAAGAAGATCCAATGCCAGCTCGACCATTCCACCAGGTATCCCCCGATGGTGGGGCCCAGCAGCGGTCCGGTGATGGCGCCGATGGCAAAGAGAGCCCCGGCCATGCCGTGCTCCTTCTCGGGGTAGCGCGAGAAGAGCACGCTCTGTGAGGTGGGGATGATGGCTCCGCCGCCCAACCCCTGGAGGATGCGGAAGCAGACCAGCGAGGGCAGGTTCCACGCCAGGCCGCAGAGCGCGCTGGCGGCGGTGAAGATCAGGATCGAAACTGCGTAATAGCGCTTGAAGCCGAAGCGCTTCAGCAGCCATCCCGAGATCGGGATGACGGTGATGTTCGCCATCGCATACGCGGTCGAGACCCACGCGATCTGGTCGAGCGGCGTCCCGAAGTTGGCGCGGATGTCGTTCAGCGCGACGTTCACGATGGAGATGTCCAGGAACGCCATCAGCCCCGCCAGCATCGCGCCCGCGGTGATGAGCCGCTTGCTCCCGCGGAGGACGGTTCCCTCGGCGCCCATCACTCCCTCATCCGGACGGTGACGTCCGCGCTCATTCCCGGCCGCAGCGCGACTCCGGGAGGGCCATCGAGGCGGATGAGCACCGGGATGCGCTGCACGACTTTCACGAAATTTCCCGTCGCATTGTCGGGTGGCAGGAGCGCGAAGCGCGCTCCGGTCCCGCTCGCGACGCTCTCGACGTGGCCGCGAAATGTCCGCCTGCCGTAGGTGTCGAGGCGCACCGTCGCGCTCTGGCCCGTGCGCATCTCGGCGAGTTGGTCCTCCTTGAAATTGGCGACGACCCAGACGTCGTCGAGCGGGACGATGGCGAGGAGAGGACGTTCGGAGCTGACGGTCTGGCCTTCCTCGACGCTGCGCCGCGAGACGATGCCCCCGCGTGCCGCCCGCACGGTCGTATAGGAGAGATTCAGCTCCGCGAGCTTGAGGGCGGCGTCCGCTTGCAGGGTCCTCGCTTCCGCCAGGGCGAGCGCGGCGCGCGCCGAAGCGACCTGTTCCGTAGCGGTCTGGGCGGCGGTCAGCCGTCCTCTCGCGAGCACCAGGCCGCCACCCGATCCGGCGTGCCCCGCGTAGGCCGCGCTGACCCGGGCCCGTTCCCTCGCGTATTCCGCGCTTTTGGCGTCGAACTCGGTCTGCTTCAGATCAAGGTCTGCGGCCGGCAAGACGTTGGCGTCGACGAGCGCGCGTGCCCTCTTCAGATTCAGCTCCGCCAGCGATTTGCGCGACTCGGCGGCGGTGAGGTCCGCGTTCGCCTGCCCGATCGCGGCTGCCGCCGAGCTGATGGAAAACACCGCGGCGGTCAGGGCGCCCTTGGCCTGGACGAGGTTTGCCGGAGCGGCCTTCTCCGTGAGCGCCAGCGTCGAGCGGGCGCCGTCGGCGGCCGCGCGTGCCGCCGCCAGGTCGGCGCGGGCAGCATCGGTTTTCGCCAGGTAGTCGGCGGGGTCGAGCTCCAGCAGGACGTCGCCGGCGTTCACCAGCTGGTTGTCCTGGACGTGCACTCGGAATACCTGGCCTGGGACGCGAGCCGACACGCTGATCACGCGTCCCTCCACTTGCGCGTCGTCCGTCGATTCACGGCCGAGGTGAAGCAGGTACCAGACGCCCGCAACCAGGACCGCCGCGGCGCTCAGGCCGGCGACGAGAACCGGGGTCCGCTTCCGCCGCGTCGCTGGAAGCTGCGCCGGCGGAGCCATGGAGACGGCCGCCGCGCCGCTCATGACCGCTCTCCCTTGCCGCCCCTGGCGGCGGCCGCGCCCAGCGCGCGGCAAGCGCGAAGCACTTCGTCGGACAAGTCCGTCCCCTTGACCGCCCGCGCTAGACTGAGCCCGCCGTACATCAAGGCGACGAGCCCGATCGCGAGCAGCCGGCGAGGGACGATGCCGTCTGCCGGCAGACGCTGCGCGAGGCCATCCACGAGGCTCTGCACCTGCTCGGCGACCATCCCCCGGTGTTGCGGGGCAGTGGTGCCGACCTCGCCGATCACCGCCGGCATCGGGCACCCGGGCGTCCCGCCGTCGCGGTGGTCGGCCGAAAGGTACCGCTTGAGGATGGCTTCGGCGCGCTCCGCTTCCGGCTTCTCGTCGAGGCGCGCGAAAAGACGGTCGCGCAGGGTGGCGGCGGTGCGATGGATGGTTTCGTCCATCAGCTCGTCCTTGGACGCGAAATGCGCGTAGAACCCACCGACCGTGAGCGCGGCGCCCTTCATCACGTCCGCGACGCCCGCGCCCGAGATCCCCTTTTCGCGGAGCAGCCTTTCCGCGGACTGGAGGATCGACTCGTGCGACCGTTCTTTCCGCTCGGCCTTTGCGTTCATCTGCGGAGCTCCTTCCATCCGGCGGTCATCGTACTAACATAATATGACGGAGATACGATGAACGGGCCAGCACAGGGATTCGCGGGTCCCGCGCCCTTGCAAACATTGTGAGTGGGGCCCTGCTGAGCCGGACCTTCTACTGCGTGGCTTCCGGCTCGGTGGAAAGGGGTGCGGGCTGCTCGTGCCTGCGGCGGTTCGCCAGCCGCTCTACCAGCACGAACAGCACCGGAATGATGAAGATGGCGATGGCCGTCGCTGCCAGCATGCCGGTGATGACTACCGTGCCGAGGATCTGGCGCGCGATCGCCCCCGCGCCCGTCGCGATCCAGAGCGGAATCATGCCGAAGATGAACGCGAACGACGTCATGAGAATCGGGCGGAGCCGGAGCCGCGCTCCTTCGAGCGCCGCCTCGACCAGCGGCCGCCCCTTCTTCATCTCGTCGCGCGCGAACTCCACGATCAGGATGGCATTCTTGGCCGCCAGACCAATCAGCATCGCCAATCCGATCTGGGCGAAGATCCCCAGGTCGAAATTGCGCAGATAGAGGCCGAGAAAAGCCCCCAGGACCGCCACCGGCACCGACAGCAGCACCGAGAACGGCAGCGACCAGCTCTCGCAGGTCCGCGAAGCCATACCCCATCTCGCGCGGCAAGACCTGCGCCGCCACTTCCTCGAGCGCGGCCAGCGCCTGCCCCGAGCTGTACCCGGGCGCGGCCGAGCCGAGGATCTGCGCCGCGCGGTACAGGTTGAATCGATTGGTGTATTCGGGTCCGGCGATCCGGCGCGTGCTCACCAGCGTCGAGAGCGGCACCATGCTGCCCTGCGCGTTGCGGACGTAGTACTGGCCGATGTCTTGCTCGCTCAGCCGGTCCTCGCCCTCGGCCTGGAGGAACACGCGCCATTGTCGGCCGAATCGGTTGAACTGATTCACGAACAACCCGCCCAGATAAGTCTGCATCGTCTGGTACACGTCGCCGACCGCGATCCCCTGGTTGAGCACCTTGTCCCGATCCACGTCGGCGTAGACCTGTGGGATCCCGGCGGTGAACACCGAGTTGACCCCGGTGAGCTCCGGCCGCTTGCGCGCCGCGTCCAGGAACGCCTTGACGTTCTGATCGAGAAAGTCCACCGACCCGCCGCTGCGGTCCTGGAGCCACATGGAGAAGCCGCCGGCATTGCCGAACCCGGGAATGGCAGGAGGGCTGAACGCGAACGCCGTCGCCTCGGGCACCTGCGCGGCCAGCGCGCGGTTCACGCTGCGCAGGATCCCGCGCGCGTCCAGGGCCGCGCCCTCGCGCTGGCTCCAGGGCTTGAGCTGGATGAACATGAACGCGTTGTACGTCGAGGACACCCGCGACAGCAGGCTGAAGCCGATGATGCTCGAGTACGCCTGCACTCCCTCCGTCTTGGCCAGGATTCCTTCGACCTTCTTGGTCACCGCTTCGGTGCGCTCCAGGGACGCGGCGGCCGGCAGCTGCACGTTGGCGAGCAGGAAGCCCTGGTCTTCCTCGGGGATGAAGGAACAGCGCGAAGAAGCGGGCCAGGGGACCGCGGCCCGGCCGCCGAGGCCGGAGCATCAGCGCCGACAGCGCCGGCGACAGGGTCAGCGCGTTGAATGCGGAGATGAGGACCGAGATGGCGATGGTCACCGCGAACTGCGTGTTGAGCCGCCCCTGGATGCCCCCGACGAACGCGATGGGCACGAAGACCGACGACAGAACCAGCGCGATCCCCACCACGGGTCCGGACACCTCTTTCATCGCCTGCAGCGTGGCGTCTCGCGGCGACATTCCTTGCTCGATGTGGTGCTCGACCGCCTCCACCACCACGATCGCGTCGTCCACCACCAGCCCGATGGCGAGCACCAGCCCGAACAAGGAGAGGGTATTGATGGAGAAGCCCAGCAGCGGAAAGACGGCGAACGTGCCGATCAACGATACCGGCACGGCGATGAGCGGGATGAGCGTGGCGCGCCAGTTCTGCAGGAAGAGGAAGACCACCAGCGTGACCAGCGCCATCGCCTCCAGGATCGTCTTCGCGATCTCGCTGATTCCCTCCGTGACCGGCAAGGTGCTGTCGAGGGTGACCATGTAGTCGAGGTCGGGCGGGAATCGCTGCTTGAGCTCCGCCATCGCGCTCTTCACGCCCCGGGCCACGTCGAGCGCGTTCGACCCGGGGGCCTGGAACACCGCGACGATGCTGCCGGGCTGTCCGTTCACGCGCGAGACCTGCTGGTAGTTCAGCGCGCCCAGCTCGATGCGGGCCACGTCGGTCAGGCGCACCACCGAGCCGTCGGGGTTCGAGCGGACGACGATCTGCGCGAACTCCTCCGCCGACTGCAGGCGTCCCTGCGCCCGGACGGTGTAGGTCATCTCCTTGCCGGGCGGCGCCGGCTCCGCGCCGACGCGACCCGCCGGATTGACCGTGCTCTGCTGCGACAACGCCTTCACCAGATCCGGCACGGTGAGCCCGAGCTTGGCCAGCACGCCCGGTTTCAGCCAGACCCGCATCGCGTAGTCGCTGGCCCCGAACAGACGCACTTCGCCCACGCCGCGCACGCGATAGAGCGCGTCGTTGATGTTGATGTTGGCGTAGTTGGCCAGGAACAGCGAGTCGTAGTGCTGATGGGGGGAATACAGCGCGATGATCAGCATCGGCAGCCCGGTCGACTTCCGGTAGGCGAGGCCGAACTGGTTGACGTCGGGAGGCAGGTTGGGCTGCGCCTGCGCCACACGGTTGGAGACGTTGACCTGGTCGATGTTGGGATCGGTGTCGATGTCGAAGGTGACCGTCAACGCCATGGTCCCGTCGTTGGCGTTGGTGGACTGCATGTAGAGCATGTCGTCCACGCCGTTCATCTGCTGCTCGAGAGGCGTGGCGACCGACTGCTCCACGGTCAGCGCGTCCGCGCCGGTGAAGGTGGTGGACACGATGATCTGGGGCGGGATGATCGACGGATACTGCGCCACCGGCAGGCTGCGCATCGCCAGCAGGCCCGCGACCACCGTGATGATCGAAATGACCATCGCCACGATCGGGCGGTTGATGAAGAAGCGAGCCATCCTTCAACCCTTGGCAGGCGGCTGGAACGGCACCGACTTCACCGGCACGCCGTCCCGGACTTTTTGGACCCCCTCGGCCACCACCTTCTCGCCCGCCGCTACCCCGTTCTCGATCACCCACATCGTGCCGACGCGCGCTCCCACCTTGACCGGGCGGATCTCCACCCTGTCGTCCTTGGCCACGACCGCGATCTGGTAGGACCCCTGCAGCTCGGTGACCGCGCGCTGCGGCACCACCAGCGCGCCGTGCTTCACCGCGATGGTGGCGCGGACCCGCCCGAACTGGCCCGGCCGAAGGATGTTCGCCGGGTTGGGAAACGCCGCCGCGATCCGGATCGTGCCGGTCGCCGGATCGACCTGGCGATCGGCCAGCACGAACTTGCCGGCGTGGGGGTAGACGGTGCCGTTCTCGAGGAGGAGATCGAGCGGCGCGTCGCCGTTGGGGAACGGGCGCGCGTCCGCGGACCCGTCCAGGCCACCGACGAACTGGAGATACTCGCGCTCGCTGATGGCGACGTACGCCTTGATGGGATCGAGGCGCGAGACCGAGGTGAGCAGGGTCGACGGTCCGACCAGGTCACCGAGCTGTCCCCGGGCGATGCCAGCGATTCCGTCGGTGAGGGAGCGCACCTTCGTGAACTCCAGGTTGAGCTGCGCGGTCTTCACGGCCGCCTTCGCGGAGTCGACCGCCGCCGCGGCGGCGAGCTTGGTCTGGATGTCGTTTTCGAGCTGACTGCGGGCGATGGCCCGCGACTCCGCCAGCGGAATGTCGCGCTCGACGTCGAGGGTCGCGCGCCCGAGCTGCGCGTCGGCCTGCGCCTTCTGTCCCCGCGCCTGGTCGAGCGCCGCCTGGAACGGGCGGGGATCGATCTCGAACAGCACGTCACCCTTCTTGACGTACGAGCCCTCCACGTAGGTCTGCTTGACCAGGTAGCCCGAGACCTGGGGCTGGATCCTGGCGTTCACGTAGCCGTCGAGTGTCGCAACCCAGGTCAGGCGGAGCGGGACGTCTTGCGCTACGACGTCGACCACGGCGACGGTCGCGGGGGGCGGGGGAGGGGCGGCTGCTCCCTTGCTGCACGCCCATGGCAGCACCGCGAGCAGCGAAAGCGCCACGGCCCCGACGCGGTCGAGGGCCACAACTCTGATTGTGGTCTGCATGAGGATACCAGCCATCTTCGATGAGCCTCGGCGGGATTGGATTCTGGCCCGGCGTGTCTGACGAAAACGTAGGCCCTGAGCCGCCTTCTGTGGCCGCGGCTAGAACTCGTATTGGAGCTGGGCGCCGAAGTTCTGGGTCCTCTCGAACCGAACACGGCTGCCTTCGCGATTCGAGTTCCGGAGGTATGGCCTGTACCAAGGTACTACAGACTTGCATTGCGTTGCGTGCTCCTATCCTCTCTGGCCATGAGCGAGGCACTTCCTGTCGTCCACCTGGCGAGGCACGGTCAGACCCCATGGACCATCTCAGGTCAGCACACCGGGTTGACCGATCTACCGCTGACCTCGCACGGCGAAGCGGAGGCCATCCAGCTCGCGGAACGCCTCGCGGGATTGACGTTCGCCGCGGTGCTCACGAGCCCCCTGCAGCGCGCTGTCCGGACGTGCAACCTGGCCGGCTTCGGCTCGGTGGCCCAGGTCGAGCCCGACCTGGTCGAATGGAACTACGGCGCGTTCGAAGGTCGCACCAGCACAGAGATTCGCGCAGAGCACCCCGGCTGGGTTGTGTTCCGCGACGGATGCCCCGGAGGGGAGTCGCCGGAGCAGATTGGATCGCGGGCGGACCGGGTGATACGCCGGGTGCGGGCAATCGGGGGGGACGTGCTGCTCTTTTCGAGCGCACATTTTCTCCGGGTATTCGCCGCGCGCTGGCTTGGGCTCGAGCCGGGGGCGGGCAGGTATTTCCTGCTTGGCACGGCCAGTCTGAGCGGGTTGGGGTATGAGCATGATCACTCCGAGCCGGTGATCCGTCGCTGGAACGAGCGCAGCGACGGCGCCGCGAGCTGAGAGGAAAGGGGATCGAGGATGAAAACGTTGCCACTGAACGCGCGTGAATCGTGGAAGGCGCTCCAGGCCCACCACGAGAAGATCCGGGAGGTACACCTCCGCACGCTCTTCGCCGACGACGCGACCCGGGGCGAGCGCTTGACCGCGGAGGCGGCCGGCATCCATCTCGACTACTCCAAGAATCGCGTCACGGACGAGACGCTGGCGCTGCTCCGCCGCCTGGCCGAAGAGGCCGGCCTGCGCGAGCGCATCGAAGCCATGTTCCGGGGGGACAAGATCAATGTGACGGAGGACCGATCCGTCCTGCATGTGGCTCTGCGCGCCCCCCGCGGCACGTCGATGGTCGTCGACGGCAAGAACGTGGTGCCTGACGTCCACGCCGTGCTGGACGCGATGACTGGCTTCTCGAATCGGGTGCGGAGCGGCGCCTGGAAGGGGCATACCGGCAAGCGCATCCGGAACGTGGTGAACATCGGCATCGGCGGCTCCGACCTCGGCCCCGTGATGGCGTACGAGGCGCTCAAGCACTACAGCGACCGCGCGATGACCTTTCGCTTCGTGTCGAACGTCGACGGGACCGATCTGGTGGAGGCGACCCGCGACCTGGACCCGGCGGAGACGCTCTTCATCGTCTCGTCGAAGACCTTCACCACGCTGGAGACGATGACCAACGCGGAGAGCGCTCGACAGTGGTTGCTCGCCGGCCTCGGTGGGGACGTCAAGGCGGTGGCGAGGCATTTCGTGGCCGTCTCCACCAACGCCCGCAAGGTGTCCGAGTTCGGGATCGACACCGCGAACATGTTCGGATTCTGGGACTGGGTGGGGGGGCGCTACTCGATGGACTCGGCCATCGGTCTGTCGACGATGATCGCCGTCGGTCCGGAAAACTTCCGCGCGCTCCTGGACGGCTTCCACAAGATGGACCAGCACTTCCGCACCGCCCCTTTCGAACGCAACCTGCCGGTGCTGCTCGGCCTGTTGACGGTCTGGTACGCGGATTTCTTCGGCGCCGAGACGGTGGCCGTGCTTCCCTACGACCAATACCTGAAGCGGTTCCCCGCGTACCTCCAGCAGCTCACGATGGAGAGCAACGGCAAGCACGTCACGCGGGAGGGAGCGGAGGTCAGCTATCCGACCGGGCCCGTCTACTGGGGAGAGCCGGGCACCAACGGGCAGCATTCGTTCTACCAGTTGATCCATCAGGGAACTCGTCTCATCCCTTGTGACTTCATCGCATTCGGCCACTCCCTGAACCCGCTCGGCCGGCACCACGACATGCTGATGGCCAACGTGTTCGCCCAGACCGAGGCGCTGGCCTTCGGCAAGACGCGTGAGCAAGTCAAGGCCGAGGGCACGCCGGACGGCCTCGTTCCCCATCGGGTGTTCCGGGGCAATCGCCCTTCGAACACCATCTTCGCCGAGCGGCTGACGCCGGAAACGCTCGGAGCGCTGGTCGCGCTTTACGAGCACAGCGTGTTCACCCAGGGCGCCATCTGGGACCTCGACTCGTTCGATCAGTGGGGGGTCGAGCTGGGCAAGGTGCTGGCCCAGCGTATCGTCCCGGAGCTCGAAAGCGAG
>VBGQ01000046.1 GCA_005882055.1 Chloroflexota bacterium | reverse complement strand
GTCGAGGCCCACGGCTGCTCCCCACCGAGCAAGCTGAAGAACGTAGGTCGCCCCGTTGCCCTTCTCGAGCAGGGCGACCCACTGGGGGGACAGGTGAACGGCATGGGCGACCGCGGCCTGGGACAAGCCAGCCGCGAGCCGCGCATCGCGCAGGTCGCGAACGAGGTCGTCCAGCTGACGCTGGGTTCGTCGGGAAGCCTCGTCGATCGCCGTCCGACGGATTCCCATGCGGGAAAAGTGGCACCCGCATCATTACGGGTCCGTTAGTCGCGGATTCCAGCCTGGCTTGAGTTACCACCATCGGCCCGGTGGATTCCGCGTTGGCCGTCGACGCCAGCTGCTTTTCGACCACTCAGGCTGGTGGGTTGGTCATCGGTCCCCCACTGAGCGGGCCCGACAGGACCCTGGATGGCTATCTCTCCAGCCTGGATAGGGCCGGGCTCGGTCCGCCGCCGTCATCGCCAGCCGGTGGCACGTTCTGGTTCAGACGGAACAAGTTGGTCGGGTCGTAGCGTTGCTTGATCGCCGCGAGGCGCTCCCACGTGGCCTTCGGGTAGGCGGCCCGAGGCCCCTCGATGGTCACGAAATTGACGTACGCGCCCTCAACCCCCTGGTCGACCGCGTCCGCGAACTCGTCGACCCACGCCCGGCGATGGGCATAGTCCTCGGGCGTGCCGTCGTAGAAGTTCACAAGCTGCACGAGGATTCGCCTGTCGCGGTAGCCGAATGCGGTCGCGTCCGCCGGCACGCGTGCCATCGCCCCACCGAGCACGCGCAGCTGTGCGGCGCGGAGGCTCGCGTCGGACGCTTCCAGCCGGTCGAGGATGGTCTGCGCGACGGCGCGGTCAACGTGGTCCAAGAACATCCCGCGCTGCGCCGGCATCGGTCGATAGCTCGGATCCTCCGGCGGGTAGATGTCTGCGTACGCCATCGGTCCAACCCCGTCGAACAGTGGGGTCGCCAGCGCCTTGAACGGTGCGACCGCCGCCTCGCCCGCTGCGACGTCGCCCAGGTGGACCATGATCGCCATGATCGCCATGGTTCCGTGGAGGTCCTCGGGGACCATGGGCATTGGCGGCAGGGGCATGACGTTGGCGATGGCCGATAGCTCCTCCGGAGCCGACTCGGCAGCGGCAATGAACCCGGTGACCGTCTCGACCGTGGCCGGCAGGATCAGGATTCCGCCCACCGCTCCGCTGGTGTCGTGGAGCTGGTATTTGAGCCGCGTGACGACTCCGAAGTTGCCACCGCCGCCGCGGATCGCCCAAAACAGGTCCGGATCGTGGTCGGCGTCCAGGTGGTGGAGCTCGCCGTCGGCGGTCACGAGCTCGGCTGCTAGGAGCGAATCAACCGTCAGCCCGTGCTTTCTGACCATGTATCCGATGCCGCCGCCCAGCGTGATTCCGCTGATCCCGACCGATCCCGTATCGCCAAAGCCCACCGCCAGCCCGTGCTCCCCCGTCGCCTTCGTGAGCTCAACGGCGCTGAGGCCGGCGCCGGCCCAGGCAGTCTTCGTTTCGGGATCGATGTCGATGGTCGTCAGGTCGCGCAGGTCGAGGACCAGGCCGCCATCGGTCGTGCTCTGGCCCATGGCGCTGTGGCCACCGCAACGGACCGCGAGCTCGACCCCGGTGTCGCTCGCGAAGCCGATGACGCGCGCGACGTCATCCGCGTTCGCCACACGGGCAATCGCGGCAGGGCGTTTGTCGAAGTCGCCCAGGAAGACCTGGCGCTGCGCGTCGTAGTCATCGTCGGTTGGGCTGATAAGCCGGCCTTCGAGGTCGGAAGAGAGCGTCTCGAGCGAGGAGGTTCGCAGGGCCATCCGTCTAAGTATTGCCCGCATTTGTGAACCGAGCCAGTCCGTCGGCTCAGTAGACCTCGTCATGCGACCCGAGGCCGACTAGGAACGCCACCTCGCCCTCCCAGCGGAAGACGACTCGCGGGTCATCAGCGACGCTGAATGCCCAATAGCCGGCGAGCTCGCCCTTGCGTTTGTGCGTGCGCAGGAGTGGATCGCGCGGGTTGATGCTGAATCGGCGTAGCGCCGCGCGGAGCATCGTCGCCTGGGGATCAGTCAGTTTCCTCGCCCTTCGCAGGAACCGGCTCGACGCGACGACCCGCACGTCAGCCCTTCAGCTCGTCGAGTAGCGCCTCCATATCGTCGAACGAGTGCGCTTCGCCGGCCCGATACTCAGACTCCGCCTCGCGCACCTCGCGCACGAAGAGGGCCCTTCGTAGGGCGGCAAGCTCCGCCTGATCCCGCTCGTATCGGTCGGCGCTGACGAGGTAGGCAGCCTTCTGCGATCGCTGGAGGACAACGGTAGGTTCGTCGGATGTCTTGAGGTCATCCAACACCTCCGCAACGCGTTGGCGAAGCTCGCTCACCGGTACGGTCTTCATGTTGGTCTACTGTACGTACAGATGTACAGTCCCGTCAAGCTGTAGGACGCCGGCGGTAGGCAGCGGTCTGCCAGAACAGTCCCTTCCGCGCGTAGATCGGCTGAAAGCCGGCCGCACGGATCGCGGCGTCGATCTGGCGATCGGGGTGGATGTAGAGGCGCATCTTGTCCGTGAACAGCCCGAACACGGCATTTCCGGACGCCGCGAGCGCGCGCATCCACCATCGGCTCACCGGATAGACCACGCCGTACAGACGCCGCGTCCTGGCCGTGGAGGCGGCGACCAACCCGCGCCAGTCCTCGTAGCAGCACAGCACCCGGCCCAGCGTCGTGACGTCCGCCGGACCGATGTCGTCGGCCAGCCCCACGTAGTCGCCCTCCATGAACCGCCAGCGCTCCGCCGTCCCCAGGCGGTCAGCCTCTTCATGGGCGGCCGCAAGGTAGGCGGGCGAGCCATCCACATCGGTCACCTGGCTGGCCCCGGCCGCGACCAGCGCGTGCCCGATGGCGCCAACCCCGGCACCGATGTCCACGACCGTCGCGCCCTCCAGGCCCTCCCCCGCCAGGGCGGAGACGAGCTCGAGCTCCTGGGCGTCCGGACCCTTCTCGCGGTAAGACTTCAGCTCATCGCGCGCGGCGGGATCGTCGAACACGTTGCAGCGCGGCCCACAGCAGCCAGGTCCAGGGCAGGTCACCTCGTCACGATAGCGCGGCCTGCCGCCGGGGTCGCGCCACGAATAGTGGCCTTGCGACGATCGAGAGATGCCGCGCGACTCCCGCGACAACGCGGAGAGCGATTCCGGTAGTCAATCGGCCCGCATTTGTAGCCGATCGACGTCTGGAGGCCAACGTTGGGCCAGACCCTGAGCGCTCGTTGGTCGTACGGCCACTATTCCTAGCCGCCGCGCCCGGCGGCCTTCAGGATTGCGAGCGCCTGGAGCGTCAAGACCTCGCTGGGCTGGCCCTTGCCCCAATCGATCACGTCGACCGCCGAGGTGGCGTTGCTCTGACGCTGCCACCAGGCTCGCCCAGCTTGGAAGCGCCCGTCCGGCAGGCGCTTCTCCTCCAGCAGGTCCAGGGCATCCGCCGCGCGCGGGTCGCGCAGCAGCGCGCGGTCCACCGCGTTGAGCACCCGCAGGCCGCCCAGGAAGTCGTAGTGCCAATACGCCGGCCAGTGCAAGACGACAAAGCTGGAATGGATGAGCTCGCCATCTTTCAACGTCCGGAAGAGCCGATGGTCGAGCAACAGCTCGGCGGTGCGCCGAGCGGCGGCCAGTGCCTCTGGATTGCCGGTGGCGTGGTAGTAGGACGCTAGGCCGATTGCGGTCGCCCAGCTCTCGTGGAAGCTGGACCGATAGCCTGAGGCGGCGCCGTCGCAGTTCCAGCCGCCATCGGGCCATTGCCACTTGCGGAGCGCCTCGACCAGCGAACCCACGCGTTCGTCGCGCTCGTGGCCAAGGCGGCTCGCAGCATAGAGGGCGTTGCCCTCCATGGACGCATCCGAAAGGTAAAGCCCGTCCTTGCGCAGCCGCTGCGGGGCCTCGAGGCGGCGCGGGTTGGCGATCCAGGTCAGCTCCGCGTCGATCCCCTCGTCGAGCTTCTCGCGAACTTTCGCCTCATCCGACGGGAGCGCGAAGTACGCGAGGCTCACCAGGCGCCAGTGCAGGCCCCACCACTTCCGGTACGGATCGGCCTTCGCCTCCGGCGTGAAGTCGAGGAGGGTTGATACGATCGGTCCGCCCCATGCCTCCTTACGGTCGCGCCGGACAGCTGCGCTCGTCTCCGACTGTCCAAGCAGCCACGTGCGTGTCCGATACCGGATGGCCGGCTCATCGGACTCGAGCAGCCAGTCGATGGCGGGATCCTCAGCGGTCATCGGTCTAGGCTAACCGGATGAGAAAGCTGATCACGACAACATTTCTGACCCTCGATGGGGTCATGCAGGCGCCCGGCGGTCCGCAGGAAGACGACAGCGGGGGGTTCACGTACGGTGGCTGGTCCGTGAACTTCTGGGATGACGCGATGGGCACCGCCATGGGCCAGATCATGGGCAAGCCCTTCGACCTCGTCCTTGGCCGCAGGACCTACGAGATCTTCGCCTCGTATTGGCCGAACGCACCCGAGGAAGCCGGCGCAAAACCGCTCAACGACGCGACCAAGTACGTCGCCTCGCACGGGCAACCCTCGCTGGATTGGGGTCCATCGGTCCTGCTGGAGGGAGATGTTGCTGAGGCGGTCAACGCGCTCAAACAGGGAGACGGGCCCGAGATGCAGGTGCACGGCAGCGGAAACCTGATCCAGACCCTGATGCGCGGCAACCTCATCGACGAGTACCACCTGTGGGTCTTCCCCGTGGTCATCGGTTCGGGGAAGCGGCTCTTCGCGGACGGCGCCATCCCGGCCGCTCTGAAGCTCGTGGATAGCCAGGTCGCCAGCACGGGCGTGTTCATTGGCACGTACGAGCCCGCGGGCGAGCTCGTCACTGGGTCGTTCGCATGAGCGCCGACTCCCGCACAGCCGATCCCTGGGCCAAGCGCCTGTTCGCCGTCACCCTCTTCGTCGACGACCTGGAGGAGGCCAAGCGGTTCTATCGGGACGTCTTCGAGATGCCGGTCGTCAACGAGGACGCCACAAGCTGCGCCTTCCGGTTCCCCAACGTCGTCATCAACCTGCTCACGAGGGCCAGCGCGCCGGAGCTGATCGAGCCGGCGGCGGTTGGCGAGGCGGGCGCTCCTGCCCGAATGCTGTTGACGCTAGAGGTGGGCGACGTCGATGCGGTCTACGAGCGCCTACGTGCGCGTGGCGTCGAGTTCCTGAATGGACCGATGGATCGGCCGTGGGGCCCGCGCACCGCAACCTTCGCCGACCCCGGCGGCCACTGCTGGGAGCTGTCCAGTTAAGGGGCTCCTGATAGCACATATGTTATCATGAGCGCGTGAGCGGACCTCAAATCTTGCAATATGCCAGGCGTCGCGCAGGGCTCACGCAGCGGCAGCTGGCCGCCGCCACCGGCGTACCGCAGCCGACCATCGCACGCATCGAGCGTGGAACCGTAACACCCCGCCTGACGACGCTCGAGCGACTCCTGCACGCAGCCGGTGCCGAGCTCGAAACCGTGCCCCGGCTCGGACTCGGTGTC
>VBGQ01000045.1 GCA_005882055.1 Chloroflexota bacterium | reverse complement strand
TGGGGGACCGAGCGGATGTCGCCTCGCTCATCGCGGAGGCCGCCGCCCTGCCGCCCGGCGCGAACGGCCTCCTCTTCCTCCCGTACCTCGCCGGCGAGCGCTCCCCGATCTGGGACCCACATGCCCGCGGAGCCTTCGTCGGCCTGACGCTGGGACATCGGGCGCCGCACCTGGCCCGGGCGATCATGGAGGCGGCGGCGCTCGCCCTGCGACAGGTGGCAACGCCCATCCTGGCGGCCGGGCTGCGCATCGAGGAGCTACGCGTCACCGGTGGCACCGCCGGCAACGAGGCGTGGAACCAGATCAAGGCCGACGTCCTGGGGATTCGCGTCGCGGTGCCGGAGGTTCGCGAGGCCGCACTGCTGGGCGCCGCGGTGATGGCCGCCGTCGGCCTGGGCTGGTATCCCGATCCGGTCGCCGCAATCCGCTCGATGGTCCGCATCGACCATCGCCGCGACCCGGTCGCGGCGCATCGGTCCATCTATGACGAGCTCTTCGACGCCTACACCGCGCTCTGGCCGGCTGTCGCGCCAACGGTCCACCTGCTGGGACGCCTGGAGGCGATCGGCGGCTGAGGCGCCGAGGTGCCGAACGATCCGCCCGCTGCTAGACTCGGGGCGCCTTCGGGGCAGGGTGTGATTCCCGACCGGTGGTAGCGGCCTCGCACGTGCGGGGCAGAGCCCACGAGCGGCCCGGCGCATCAGCGCTGCCGGGTGTCAGCAGATCCGAGCGGCAGCCAGGCCGATGGCGTCGCGAGCGGAGCCGACGGTACAGTCCGGATGAGAGAAGGTGGCGGCCGCGACTGCAGGGTCGTGGCGCGCGTCGGTTGCCCCGAGGCGGATGAGGAGCTTCGGGACGAACGCGACGCACACCGGCGGGTCCGCAATCAAGGCGCCCAGGACTGCCGTCCTCGCGCGCCCTGCGCGCGATCGACGCGCACCCGCGATCGAGGTTCGTCACCTCGCGTTCACCTACCCCGGGGACCCGCCGCGCCCTGCGCTGGACGATGTCTCGCTCGAGGTGGCCTCCGGCGAGCTGGTGGCCGTGATCGGTGCCAACGGGACCGGCAAGAGCACCCTCCTCAAGCTGGTCGGTGGCCTGCTCGAGGCGCGATCGGGTGAGGTCGCTGTGCTGGGCCGGGCGGTTCGGGAACCGGACGCGCGCGTCGGCTTCGTGTTCCAGGAACCGCGGCTCCTACCGTGGCGCACGACGCTCGAGAACGTCGCGTTCCCGCTGGAGCTGGCCGGACGGCCGCGGCCGGAGCGTGATGGGCGCGCACGCGACCTGCTGGCGCTGGTGGGGGCCGCCGACGTCGGTGGACTGCGGCCGCACCAGCTCTCCGGTGGGACGCGCCAGCGCGCGGCGATTGCCCGGGCCCTCGCCCTGGATCCCGGCATCCTGCTCCTGGACGAGCCATTCAGTGCGCTGGACGCACTCACCCGTGAGCGGTTCAACGTCGTCCTGCAGTCGATCTGGCGCAGCACGCAGACCACCATCCTGCTGGTCACCCATTCGATCCCCGAGGCGATCTTCCTGGCCGATCGCGTCCTCGTGCTTGCTGGACGGCCTGGCCGCGTGGTCACGGAGGTCCCGATCCGGCTGCCCCGCCCGCGGACCCTCGCGGACCAGGACGCGACCATGGTGTCCGAGGCCGCGTCCCGCATTCGAGCGGCCCTCGGAGCGCCGCCCGATCCGGCACGGCCTGCCGGGGAGGTCATGTGATGCGACGCGCGCTCCGCGACTTCCTCCCCGTGCTCGCGGTCGCGGCTGCATTCCTCGTCGCCTGGAAGCTGCTGGTGGTGATCGGTGGGTATCCCGCCTTCGTCCTGCCGGCGCCTGAGGTGGTGGCGACCCGACTGGTGGGCGCCTGGCGCGATGGGGTGATGCAGCCGCACGTGCTGACGACGCTGAGCGAGGTGCTGCTGGGCTTCGCCATCGGCTCGAGCCTGGCCCTGGTCACCGGGTACACGCTGGCTCGTTCGCGGCTGGCGGAGCGGTTGCTCTCGCCCTACCTGGTTGCCGCGCAGGCGACCCCCATCCTGGCGCTCGCTCCACTCATGGCGCTCTGGTTCGGGACGGGGCTCGTCTCCAAGGTCATCATCTGCGCGCTGATCGTCTTCTTCCCGATCGCAGTGGCCACCATGGTCGGGGTCCGCTCCGTGGACCGCCAGCTGCTGGAGGTCGGCAGGGCCTTCCGCGCCACGCCGCTTCAGGTGCTCACCCGACTCGAGATCCCTGGAGCCCTGCCGTCGATCTTCGGCGGGATCCGGGTGGGCGCTACCCTGGCGGTGGTCGGCGCGATCATCGGCTCCTCTTCGCGACGCTGGTCACCATCGCCGCGCTTGGAGTCGCCCTCTACTGGCTAATCCTCGTGATCGAGCACCGTCTGGTCGGGGAGCGGGGCTGAGCGCATGACCCCGCGACGACGGATGGCCGCTCCGGCGGTCCTGCTGCTCCTGCTGCTGGTGGCGTGCGGACCGCTGAACGGTGGGCCCACTCCACCACCGGCATCGGGGTCGACGCCCCTCACACCGCTGACGGTTGGGCTCGGATACATCCCCAGCGTCCAGTTCGCACAGTTCTACCTGGCCCAGCAAGCCGGGTACTACCGCGACGCCGGCCTGCAGGTAACCTTCCAGAACAAGATCGATCCCGACCTCGTCATCCTCGTCGGCCGGGGGGCAATCGACGTGGGCATCTCGGATGGGACCAGCATCATCCCCGCGGTCAGCCAGGGGATTCCCGTGCGCTACGTGGCGACCATCTACGCCCAGTTTCCCAACGTGGTGTACGCCAAGCGCAGCAGTGGCATCAAGACCGCCGCCGACCTGCGCGGACGCAAGCTGGGGACGCCCGGAAAGTACGGGAGCAGCTGGATCATGCTCCAGGCGCTGCTTGCATCGGCCGGACTGAAGCCATCGGACCTCGACATCCAGCTATATCCGG
Source organism: Chloroflexota bacterium (assembly GCA_005882055.1). Lineage (GTDB taxonomy): Bacteria > Chloroflexota > Limnocylindria > QHBO01 > QHBO01 > CF-82. The sequence goes on along the minus strand of VBGQ01000045.1, from coordinate 5,399 downwards.
ACTTTGGCCAGGGCACCGCGCTGGCGCAGGGTGCCGTGGATGCCGCGACCGGCTTCACCAACAACGAGCCGGTCCAGCTGGAGCTGTCGGGTACGCCCAGCACCCTGCTGCGCGTCGACCAGGTGGTGCCCCTGCCAGGCAACGGACTGATCGCTTCCACCTCCGCCATCGCCAGGAAACGGACGCAGCTGCGCGCCTTCATCGCGGCCACCTTGCGCGCCATGCGGGAGATCGAGGCCAACCCCCAGAAAGGCCTCGATGCCGCGATCGCCACGGTCCCCGAACTTGGCCAGGACCGCGCGACGCGGGCGACGCAGCTCGCGATCCTGTCGGCCACCATCGCGACCTGGTCGAACGCCTACACCACGGCGCACGGCGCGGGGGCGATCGACCCGACGGCCTGGGCGAAGACCGTCTCGTTCATGGCGGGCCTTCCCGACGATCCGATCACGGGCTCGCCCCCCACGGTGGAGCAGCTGGTCGACACCAGCCTCCTGCCCTAGCGGGCCGCCATTCCACCTGCTCGCTCGGCGGCGGCGATGGCCTGCACCACCACCATCACCGAGGTCACCGGGCCAACGCCTCCGGGGACGGGCGTGATGGCGGTCACCACCTCGCGCACCGCCTCGAAGTCCACGTCTCCGACCACACCAGCCGGAGTGGTCGTGATCCCGCAATCGATGACCACGCACCCCGGGCTGACCATGTCCGGACCGATGAGCCCGGGCCGCCCCGCCGCCACCACCAGGATCTCCGCGCGGCGCGTCTCCGCCGCGAGGTCGGCGGTCCGCGAGTGGCAGACGACCACGGTCGCATCGGCGGCGATGAGCAGTTGTGCGACGGGCCGGCCGATCACCGGTGAGCGGCCCACGACCACGGCACGGCGACCCGCGATCGGGATCTCGTGCCGGCGCAGGATGGTCAGAACCGCGAGGGCCGTGGCGGGAACCATCCGCGGCTCGCCGCGGGCCAGCCAGCCGGCATTTACCGGGCTCGCGCCGTCGACGTCCTTGGCCGGGTCGATGTGGGCCGCGAGATCGGTCCTCGAGAGCCAGGCGGGCAACGGTTCCGCGAGCACGATGCCGGCCACGCTCGCATCTCGATTCAGCGCATCGATCCGCCTCCCGACGTCGTCAGGCTCCATCTCGGCCGGCAGGGTGAGGGTGAGGGGATCGATGCCCACCCGTTCGGCGGCTCTCGCAACGCTTCGCACGTAGACCGCCGACGGGCCCTCGTCCTCGAAGCTGACGATCGCCAGGCGGGGCGCGGCTCCGAGGCGCTCAGTCAGGGCGGCGGCGCGCTCTGCGACCTCGGTGCGAAGCTGCGCGGCAAGCGCCTTACCGTCGAGGATCTGCGCGGTCATCGGTCGCCCGGATCAGGCGATCCGGCTGGACACGTCGGCCAGGGCGGCTGCCTCGAGGTCGGCCGTCTCCCGTTCGAGATCGGCCAAATCGGCGGGCGCGCTCAGTCGCAGCGGTTCGTCCTCCGCGAGCAGCGGCAGGTTGATGCGGACATTCAGGCTTGCGCCGCGTACCGCGGCCGATAGCAGCTGGGCCGCCACACCCGCGTCGCTCACCGCGTTGCGGTTGCCGATCGGCGCAATCCTCCGCGCGAGCTCGAGCGCCTCGCGGGCGACGCGGGCCGTACGCAGTGGAGCCTCCGTCGAGCGTTTGCTCGCGTCCTGCATCGCGCTCGCCCGGGCGGCGCGCTGCGCATCGGTCTCGCGCGGAAGGCCACGCGCGCTGACAAAGGCCCGGTAGGCAGCCGAGTCCTGTTCCGCGAGGTCGACGAGCTCCTGGCGCAGTGAATTCGCCGATTGGCCGATCTCGCGGGCTGTGACATCCACCTGCACGTATGCCTCGCGTCCGACGGTGAGGGCGGCGACCATGGAGACGAGGCTGGCCCCCATCGCGCCCGCCAGCGCCGCAGCGCTGCCACCCCCCGGCACCGGAGCGCTGCTCGACAGCCGCTCGAGCAGCTCATCCACGCTGAGCTGCGACAGGGCTGCCGTTGCCTGCGCCTCGGTTTCGGTCAATCGAAAATGCCTCATCGTGTGCCGCCGGCTCATCGGTGGCCGCGCGGACCGCGCGCTGGCGATTGTACGGGGGGCCGACGGGGCCGGCTGCGGTCAGGCCGCCTGGTCAGCGCCCTCCACGTACCAGCGTCCTGCAGCGGCGTCGAAGACGAGGGTCGCCGCGCCGCTGGACGTCTCGACGACCATCGTCAGACGAGGACCTCGCTCCGCGAGATAGGCGTGACGCTCGTCGCGTACCGAGGCGAGGCGCGTGACGCGTACGGCGTGGCCGCCCCAACGGACGAGGGTTGGTCGATCCGCGGTGTGATCCCAGTGGACGAGAGCCGGTGTCGGTGCCTTGGTTGGTGCCATGGTTGGGTGAGCTCCTTCAGCTGTGGCCTGCCCAGGGCACCGAACAGGCGTTCGATTGGACCCCGAAGGATACGAACGCGCGTTCTATTCGTCAAGCGTCCTCGGCATCGCGTGCTGGGCCCGCCTTGTTGGGCCGCTCGCCAAAGTCGAAGCGGCGGCGCGGGCGATCCGTGAGCAGGCGCGCGCGGGTGATCGCGTTCTCGCCGAATCGCTCGCGAACCGAATCGATCGATGCCGACAAGCGCTCATCGCGGTCGACGCCGTCGAACAGGGTCAGCTGCTGCGCATCGGCAAGATTTATGGCCGTCAGCCCCACCAGCCTGACCGCGCGCCCGGGGACCAGCGTCCGGCGCAACAGCTCGACGGCGGCAGCGTAGAGCGGCTCGCTGTCGCGGGTCTGGTGGGGAAGCGGCGCCTGCCGGGTGAGGGTCTCGAACCCTTCGTACCGCAGCTTGAGCTGCACGGCGCCGGCTGCCATGTGGTGACGGCGTAACCGGGTGGCGACCGATTCGGCCAGGTCGAGGAGCGTCGCCTCCAGGAATCGTCCGTCGACGACGTCGTGCTCGAAGGTGTGCTCGTGACCGATGCTCTTGGGTGCCTGGCTCGGCACCAGCCGGGAGGGGTCGATGCCCTGCGCCCGTCGCGCCAACTCGCCGCCATGCTGGCCGAAGCGCCGCTGGAGGGTCGCCTCTGAAAGCGCCGCCAGGTCGCCAATGCGCTGCACGCCAAAGTCGCGCAGCGCCTGCTGGGCCTTTGGGCCGACACCCCACAGCCGGCTCACCGGCAGCGGCGCCAGGAACGCGGCCTCCTCGCCGGGGGGCACGACGACCAGCGCGTTCGGCTTGCGCAGGTCCGAGGCGACCTTGGCGCACAGCTTGTTGCTGGCGACGCCGACGCTGACCACCAGCCCGGCCTCGTCGAGCACCCGCGACTTGATCTGGCGGGCGATCGCCTCGCCATCCCCGAAGGCCGCCGCGCTGCCGGTGACGTCGAGGAATGCCTCGTCGAGGCTGATCGGCTCGACGAGCGGCGTGTACGACCTGAAGATGCCCATCACCTGCTCGCTCAGCTGGCGATAGCGATCCGGTCGGCCGGGCAGGAAGACTCCGGTGGGGCACAGGCGCTCGGCGGTTCGAATGGGCATCGCCGAGTGGACGCCGAAGCGACGGGCCTCGTACGAGGCGGCGCTCACCACGCCACGCTCGCCGCGTGCGCCGCCCACGATCACCGGGCGGTCGCGAAGCGACGGATCGTCGAGGACCTCGACCGATGCGTAGAACGCGTCGAGGTCTGCGTGCAGGATGCTGCGCCTTGGTCCGATGAGCCGCTGGTGCGCGTCGCTCATGGCCGGCGCCTCTGAGGGGTCGGTCGGCAATCAGCCGAGCTTGCGGATGACACCCACCACTTTGCCCTGGATCTGGACCTCGCTGGCGAAGATCGGCTCCATCTCGCTGTTCGCCGGCTGGAGCCGAATGCGCTCCTGCTCCCGGAAGAAGCGCTTCAGGGTCACGCCGTTGTCCTCCAGCAGCGCGACCACGATGTCCCCGTCGCGGGCGGTCGCCTGGGGCTGCACGATCACATAGTCGCCGTCGTCGATCAGCGCGTCGATCATGCTCTTGCCTCGCACCCGCAGCACGTACGACCCGTCACGTGCCTCGATGGAGCGCGGCACGTCCAGGGATTCCGCGGCGTCCGCGTACGCCTCGATGGGCTGGCCGGCGGCGATCTCGCCGAGGACGGGCAACGATACGACGTCGCGCTCGACCGGCATGCGGAACGGCGTCACGCGCGACGGCAGACGCGTCGAGCGCTTGCCCTCCGCCCTGGCGGTCAGGCGCAGGGCGCGGGAGCTGTGGCTTCCGCGTTCGAGCAGGCCGTCTCGTTCCAGCGCGATCAGGTGGTGATGAACGGCGGAGGTGGAGGCGAGGCCGACGGCATCCGCGATCTCGCGCACCGACGGGGGATAGCCACGCTCGACGACGGTGTGGGCGATGCACTCGAGGATCTTCTGTCGACGGTCGATGTCGTGCCGGGTCATCTCGCCGGACCCTAGCAGAACAGGTGTTCTATCGTCAAGCCGATGCGGCGCCTCCGAGCCGGGGCAGGCGCTCTGCTAGAATCGGGCCCCCATCGATCAGGAGGCCGATCTCGTGCTGAACCGAACCGGCCGCTGGCGCTACGTCCGGATGGCGCAGCTGGTCTGGAAGCTGCCGACCTATGCGCGCCTCATCTGGGGTCTCGCGCGTGACCGCCGCACTCCGCTCCACCTGAAGGTGCTGCTCGGCGCGGGGCTCGCCTACCTGGTTACCCCCATCGACCTGATCCCGGACGCGTTGCCGATCATCGGTCAGGCAGACGACCTCACCGTCCTCCTCCTGGTCCTCGACCTGTTCATCGCCAACGCCCCCGACGACGTGCGTCGCGAGCACCTGGAGCGTGCCCGCAACGGCACGGCGAGGCTCGACCGGGACCTCGAACGACTGCGACACGTGCTCGGAGACCGATACGACCGCATCCGCGACAACCTGCCGGAGCTCCTCGAGCGATACGGAGACCTGCGGGATCCGGGCAGCGTGCGGCGCCTGATCGCCGGCTGGCGCGATGCCCGCTCGCGGCCCCGACGCTCGCCTCGCTCCACGGAGAAGGAGGAGGCAGCCGCGTGAAGGTCATCCTCCAGCGTGACGTGCGCGGCCTGGGCCGCGAGGGCGAGGTCAAGGAAGTCAAGAGCGGCTACGCGCGAAACTTCCTGATTCCGACCGGCGCCGTGCAGATCGCCGACGCCGGGGCTCTCAAGAACTGGGAGCGACACCGCAGCGAACGCGAGGATCGCGAACGGGCCCTGCGCACCGATGCGGAGGCGATCGCGGAGCGGCTGCAGGGCATCCGGCTCGAGGTCGCGGTCAAGGCCGGCGAGAAGAACCGCCTCTTCGGCTCGGTCACCAACCGGGAGATCGCCGATCTGCTCGCTCGGGAGGGGATCGAGGTCGACCGACACCAGGTTGCCCTCAAGGAG
>VBGQ01000044.1 GCA_005882055.1 Chloroflexota bacterium | reverse complement strand
TTGCGCGCCTCGTCCGCGAATGCGAGGAGCCGTGCACGGGTGGGACTCCATGCGCGAACGCGGGTGAGGCTGCGCACCGCTCGCATTGCCTCCAGGTGGGTGCGGGCCTGGGTGCCCGAGCCGATGATGGCGAGGTCGCCCGCGTCCGAGGGGGCAAGCGTCCGTGTCGCAACCCCGCTGGCCGCCGCGGTGCGGATGGCGGTGATCTCCGAGGCGTCCAGGATGGCAGTTGGCCGGCCGTGCTCGGATTCGAAAAGGACGACCAGGCCCTGGTGCGACTCGAGACCAGCGGCCCGATTACCCGGGAAGACAGAGATCACCTTGGCGCCGAATGCGCCGGAGAGGCCGCCCGGCATCATGGCAAGGATGCCGCGCCCGTCGGCGATGTGCAGCGCGCTCCGAAGCGGGTTGACCGCCGTACCACGCGCCAAGTCGGCGAGCGCGTCCGCCATCAGATCCACGCAACGGCTCATTGGCAGCAGGTCGCGGATCTCTGCACGGCCCAGCAAGAGGAGCTCGTCCACGCCGGCATCATGCGCCGGATCGGGACAGCGCAGCGAGCGGTGTCGTGCCGCAACGCGGCGCTGTCGCAAGGGCTAGCGCCGGGCGGACGGCGCGGCTATTCTTCGCCGCGCATCGGGCCGGAGGTGGCCCGGCGACCGTTCAGGGGAGACACCACCCGTGAGATCCGCGACCCGTATCTGCCTCGCCCTCGTTGCCGCGTCGACGGTCGTCGCGACCTCCGCGGGGCTCGCCATGGCTGCTCGGCAGCCCACTGCACCGGCCGCCTCGCGCGCCGACCTGGAGGTGATGGGCATCTTCCGCGGCCACCAGGCCAAGGCCGCTGGACCGAATCGGCCGAAGCGGACCAACAACCTGTCCAGCCACGGCGGCCCGGTCGAGCGCACGCCGGTCGTGTACATCAGCTGGTGGGGCCCGGAATGGGCATCCGGATTCACCACTGGGGGCTATACGAGCGCCCAGGCGCAGACCTACAACACCGACTTCTTCGGCCACGTCGGAGGCTCGGGCTGGAACAACGTCGTGACCCAGTACTGCCAGAACGTGCCGTCGGGGACGACGAACTGCGCATCGGTCTCGGGCGCGCAGTACATCACCAACCCATCAAGCCAGCTGGCCGGTCAATGGAATGACACGACCGCGGTCCCGAGCAGTCCGACACAGACGGACATCGCCAACGCAGCGAAGCGTCTCTCGTCGCACGTCGGGTACAGCGCGAATGCCACGTACATGGTCTTTACGCCGCACGGCAAGTCGATGAACGGCTTCGCGACGCAGTGGTGCGCGTGGCACAGCTCGACCAGTTCACCGCAGGGAACGGTCGCGTACGCCTACATCCCGTACCAGCCGGATGCCGGCGCCTCGTGCGGGGTCAACTTCATCAACCCCAACAACAGCTACGGCAACGGCTGGTTCGACGGCTTCAGCGTGGTCGCCGGTCACGAGTACTCCGAAGCGCAGACCGATCCGTTCCCGAACTCCGGCTGGCTCGATCGCCAGGGGGCGGAGAACGCGGACAAGTGCGCCTGGAGCAGCCAGTCCGGGAACATCACCATGGGATCCCATGTCTATGCCGTCCAGCCCACGTGGAGCAACGCGACCAGCGGTTGCGCGATGAGCAGGTAGGTCCGCGGGGGGACCAAGGTCCTATCGCTGGGGGAACATCGGTTCCATAGGCTCGCGGGATGCAGTGCCCCGGCGCCGCCGCGTGAGCGCGCCTGCCCGAGTTCGCCGTCCCGGCTGGGCTCTCGCCTCCCTGCTCGTGGGGTCGGCCGTACTGGCCATCGACCTCGCCGCCACCACGTTCTATGGGGCCGGCCCCGCGGAGCTCGTGGGGCGGATGGTCGTGCTGGTCGTCTCGCTGCCGATGATCGCGTGGTACTTCGCCGACCGGGTCGCCCGACGCTCGCTGGAGCGCGAGCACGCGATCGTCGAGCGGCAGGAAGCCCTGCTCCAGAACGCCTCCGACATGATCCTCATCGTCGACCACGGTGTGGTCAGCTACCAGAGCCCTTCGCTTGAGTCGCTCCTCGGCTACGGCTCCGGCGAGCTGCTCGGGCGCGGCGTGGAGACCCTCGTCTCGACCGATGACGCCGCCAACCTCTCGGAGCTCCTCGCCGATCTCGAGCCGGGAGGTCGCACCCACCTCGAGTGCCAGGTGCGCCATCGGGATGGTCGCCTGCTCCCCGTCGATCTGGCTGCCACCCTGGGCGACGGCCCCGCTGTGGGCGGCGTGGTGCTTACCATGCACGACGTCAGCAAGTGGAAGGAGCTCGAGCAGGAGCTGACCCGGCAGGCCTTCCACGATCCGCTGACGAGCCTGCCCAACCGCGAGCTGTTCATCGATCGCCTGGAGCACGCCCTCGCGCGTCGCCGACGGCACGCCAAGGGCGTGGCGGTGCTCTTCCTCGACCTCGACGACTTCAAGACCGTGAACGACTCGCTTGGGCACGCGGAGGGTGACAACCTGATCCGCCAGGTCGCGAGCCGTCTCGCCGGCACGGTCCGGCCGGGCGATACCGCGGCGCGCCTGGGCGGCGACGAGTTCGCCCTGCTCCTCGAGGACGTCGACCTCGAGCAGGCAACCGGTGTCGCGGAGCGGGTGCTCGCCGAGCTGGAATCGCCATTCGACCTGGGGGATCGGTCCCTGCTGGTGGGCGCCAGCATGGGAATCGCACTGAGCTCCGCTGAGCTGATCACGGCCACCGACATGCTGCGAGCCGCCGACATCGCGATGTACGAGACCAAGGGCGCGGGCAAGGGCAGCTACCAGGTCTTCGAGCCGGCCATGCACCAGGCCACCACCGAGCGCCTGCGGCTGGGCGCGGACCTGCGCGGGGCCGTCGAGCGCGGCGAGTTCGTCGTCCACTACCAGCCGACCGTCGACCTCGCCACGCAGTCGGTGGTGGGGATGGAGGCGCTCGCCCGCTGGGCACACCCGGAACGCGGCCTCCTCTCGCCCGCCGAGTTCATCCCCCTCGCTGAGCACAGCGGCCTGATCGTGCCGCTCGGCCAGCAGGTGCTCAAAGAAGCCTGCCTCCAGGCTCGGGCCTGGCTCGACGCGCGCCCGGATCGGCCAATCAGCATCAGCGTCAACCTGTCCGGGATCCAGCTCCAGGACTCGGGCCTGGTCGCCGCGGTCAGCCTGGCCCTTGAGGAGAGCGAGCTCCCGCCCGAGCTGCTGATGCTCGAGATGACCGAGAGCGTCCTGGCCAGCGACGACGCGCACATCCTCCGTCGCCTGCGACAGCTCAAGGGTCTGGGCGTTCGCCTGGCAATCGACGACTTCGGCACTGGCTATTCATCGCTGAGCTACCTCCGCAGCTTCCCGATCGACGTGGTCAAGATCGATCGCAGCTTCGTCGAGGGAATCGCGAACGGTCGCGAGGAGGCAGCTCTGGTGCGCGCCATCGTGCGACTGGCGCATGGCCTGAAGCTCAAGACGGTCGCGGAGGGCGTCGAGACCGAGGGGCAGGCGCGTCGACTGCGAACGGCTGGCTGCGACTCTGCGCAGGGCTTCTTCTTTGCCAGGCCGCTCGACGCGCGCGAGGCATCGGCTCACCTGCTCGGCAACACCACCATCGACCTGTGGGTTGGCTACACCGGCCCCGAGCTCGAGGTCGTCCGCTCGGTCGTGCACGACTTCGAGACCAGGCATCCAAGCATCCGGGTCGAGCTGGTCGGTGGCATCTACGACGACAAGATCATCTCCGCCATGCGGGAGGGGCAGCCGCCAACCGTCATCAGCTCGTTCGAGTCGGACAACTTCGGGTTCTACGCGGCCAAGGGAGCTCTCGTCGACCTGGGTCCGTACCTGGATCGCGATGGGATCGACGATGGGACCTTCGCCGAGGCGACCGTCCCGTACACCCGCTATGAGGGGCGGCGCTGGGCGTTACCGATGCTCGCGGACGCCTACGGTCTGTACTGGAACCGCGCTCATTTCGCGGAGGCCGGGCTTTCCGGGCCTCCGCGCACCATCGGCGAGCTCACCGAGTACGCCAAGCGGCTGACTCGGCGCAAGGCGGACGGTTCGCTCGCAGTGGTCGGCTTCAACCCGATCTTCGGCTTCTATGAGAACGCAGTCGCGAATGTCGGCCACCTGTTCGGCGCACGCTGGACCGATGACGCCGGCCGCTCCACGCTCGCGTCCGATCCGGCATGGTCGAAGATGCTGCGCTGGCAGAGGTCGCTGGTCGACTGGTACGGGTACGACGATCTCATGCGCTTCCAGGCCGAAGTCGGAGGCGAGTTCTCCGCCGGCAACGCATTCCAGGCCGAGCGGTTGGCGATGTGCCTGGACGGCGAGTGGCGCCTGGCGTTCATCGCCGCCAGCAAGTCGCGGGTCGACTTCGGAACGGCTCCGCTGCCGGTGGACGAGGAGCGGACGGAGCTCTACGGATCAGGGTTCATCAACGGGACCATCGTGGGCATGCCCGCCAACGCACCCCATCCCGAAGAGGGCTGGCAGCTGGTCCGCTACCTGACCACCGACGACGCGGCGCTCTCAAAGCTGGCGACTGGCCTGCGAAACATCCCCTCCACGCAGACCTCCCTCGGATGGAGCGACCCCGCGCGCGACGCGCGGTTCGCGACCTTCGTCGAGATCTTCCGCCATCCCCGCTCGAGCAGCCCGCAGATCACCGCGGTTGGCGTCGAGTACCAGAACCGATTCGCCGAGTTCGCAGCCCGCTGGCAGTCCGGCCAGGTGCGTGACCTGCGACGGGGCTTGCGCGAGGTGGACCAGACGATCAACGCCCAGATCTGGGAGGCCGCGGGCCTGTCAGCGGCCGCGCGCGCCTCTGGATCGCGTGGCTCGGGAAGAGGGGTGGCGCGACGCAAGCTCACCGCCAGACCAACCGTCTAGGGCCGGGTTCCGAGCCCCGCTCGCCACGGCCGCGACGGGCGCTCTCGGGCGTGCGTCGAGCGAGGGGTGGAGCGGGAGACGGGATTCGAACCCGCGACATCTTGCTTGGGAAGCAAGCACTCTACCGACTGAGTTACTCCCGCAGCGTCCGCGCATTCTAGACCTGGCCCCCTGGCCGGTCCACGCTCTATGGAAACGGGGCGGCCAACCAGGCGTTCGCCGCGTTCGACGACCGGGGCATCCTCTAGGGCACCAGCGCGACCAGGGCAGCAGCGCGACCCCGCGGCTGACTCCCGCCGGGACCGGCCGTAGCATTCAGGGGTGGACGAGCTCGCCCGACGCTACCTGCTGCTAGCGCTGCGGCTGGAACGCGTCTCTCCGGGGTTCGTGGACAGCTACGTCGGGCCACCGGAGCTGGCCGAGATCGCCCGTGCCGAGGCGCAGCCACTAACCGCAGAACTGCATGACGAGGCGCTCGCATTGCGGGATCTCGCAGCGGCCCTCGACGGCAGTGACCCGGCGACCGACCGGCGACGTCTCTGGCTCTTGGGGCAGCTGCGTGCGATGGGTGCACTCGCCCGGCGGGCCGGCGGCGAGGAGATCGCCTATCTCGACCTTGCGGAGGAGCTCTTTGACGTTTCCATCGGTCCGGTGCCGGAGGACGAGCTTGCTGCTGCCCGGGACAGGATCGACTCGGCGCTCCCCGGTCGAGGCCCCCTCCACGAGCGAATTGCCGATCTACGCAGGAGGCTGCGGGTCCCGCCGGACCTCATCCTCGAGGCGGTGAAGGCGTCAGCGGCCCGGTTTCGCGCCGCGAGCCGGCGCGATCTCCAGCTTCCGCCGAGCGAGGGTGTCGACTGGCAGGAGGCCCATGACGAGCCATGGGGGGCGTGGGCGGGTTTCCTTGGTCACGGTAAGAGCCAGATCAAGATCAATGTAGACCTGCCCACCGAAGTGACGCTGGTCGCCTTCCTGGCTGCCCACGAGGCATATCCGGGTCATCACGCGGAGCATGTGGTCAAGGAGGAGACCCTCATCCGCTCGGCGGGCCTCGGCGAGGCGACCATGCGGACCATGAACACGCCTGAGGCGGTATCGGCGAGGGGGTAGGCATCCAGGCCGATTGGGAGGCCGCCACGGCGGTGCGCCGATCGCTCAACGAGCTGCAGGCAGCCACCTCGAACGCGGCGATCCTGCTGCATCACGAGGGACGCGGGGAGGGCGAGGTGCGCCAATACCTGTCCGAGGTCGGCGTCGTGGCGCCGGAGCGCATCGAGCACTCGATGCGCGTGTTGCAGGACCCCGTCAATAAGACGTACGTCTTCACGTATACGCGAGGCACGCGGCTGATTCGCCCGTGGCTCGAGATGGAGGGCCAGACAGTCGGCTTTCAACGCCTCCTATCGGAACAGCTTTCGCCGGCGGCGCTAGTCAGGGACCTCGCAGCTGCTGGCGTCCCGACCGCCGATCGCGCGTAGGGAGATGGCGTCCCGCTTGAGCTCGGCGGATGTCCTGCTGATCGGCGGTGGCGTGGCGTCGGCTCGCTGCGCCCGAACCCTCCGGCGCCGTGGCTTCACCGGATCGATCGTCCTCGTCGGCGAGGAACCTGCCCTGCCCTACAACCGCCCACCACTCTCCAAGGAGCTGCTCCGCGGAGAGGTCGACCCGGCCCTCATCGCGGCCGAGCCAGCGGAGTGGTACGACCGCCACCACGTCCAGCTATGGACCGATGTGGCGGTGGTGGAGCTCGACGTCGGCGGGCGGCTCGCCCGCCTGGACGACGGCCGGGCGATCTCCTTCGAGCGTTGCTTGATCGCGACGGGCGCCGAACCGCGAATCCCCCGGATCGATGGCGCGCCCAACGCCCACACGCTGCGAACTGCTGAGGACGCCATCGAGATCCATCGGCAGGCGACCTTGGTGGGCGACGGTGCACCCGTGGTCATCGTTGGCGGCGGCTTCATCGGCGTCGAGGTGGCGGCCTCCCTGGCCGCCATCGGCTCATCGGTCACGCTGCTGGAGCGATCCGCGTGGCTCTGGGCTGGGTCGCTCGGGGAGGCCCTCTCGTCGTGGGCCTGCGGGCATCTGGCAGCGCTGGGGGTCGACCCCCGCTTTGGTGCGACGGCGAGCCGCCTGGACGGGCGGTCAGCCTGGATCGGGGAGCAGGCGCTACCGGCCGGGCTGGTGGTCGCCGGCGTCGGCGTGCGGCCTCGGGAAGACCTGGCCGCCGCGGCGGGGCTCGACGTCGCCGACGGGGTGCTCGTGGACGGGGCCAGGTCGGCGGCGACAGGGATCTTCGCCGCCGGGGACGTGGCGCGGGCTCCACATCCTCTCGCCGACGGGGAGCGGATCCGCGTCGAGCACTGGCACGCGGCTCGCGACGGTGGCGAGGCGGCCGCCCTGGGGATGCTCGCGCTCGACGCACCTCCTCCGAGGGCGCCATGGGTCTACACCGAGTTTGCCGGGCAGTTGGTCGACATCGTGGGCTGGGCGCCAGATCGCGACGAGGAGCGGGTCCTGGGCGATCCGCGGATGGACTCGTTCGCGGTCGCCTACCTGCGCGGGGATCGGGTCGCGCAGCTGGCCGTCGTCAACGGCTGGTTGCCGGTCGAGCAGGCACGCGCCTTCGTCGAGTCACGAGCGACGGCAACGGAGCTTGCCCGCCTCGTGCACGAGGCGCCTCATCCGGGAGCCGCGAATTGACGGTCAGCGGCGGATGGGGGATCATGCCCTCGATCATCACCGACTAATTTGGTCGGGATTCACCCCGCGAGCGATATCTCGCGAACCGAGGAATGATGGCCCTTCCCAACCCAGCCCTCAGCCAGCTACCGGACAACTACAAGTACGGGTGGCACGACGACGACGCCAAGTCCCTGAACATCGCCAAGAAAGGGCTCTCCGCGGAGGTCGTCGAGGGGATCAGCCACTTCAAGGGCGAGCCGGAATGGATGACCAAGCTGCGGCTCAAGGCGTATCGGCACTTCGAAGCGCGCCCGATGCCGACCTGGGGCGCCAACCTGGCCCCCATCGACTTCCAGGACATCTACTACTACATCGCGCCGACCGACAAGGCCGTGCAGTCCTGGGATGACGTCCCCGACTACATCCGGCGCACGTACGACAAGCTGGGCATCCCCGAAGCGGAGAAGAAGTACCTCGCCGGCGTCGGCGGCCAGTACGACTCCGAGGTCGTCTACCACAACATCCGCGCGGATCTCGAGAAGCAGGGCGTCATCTTCCTGGGCACCGACCAGGCGCTCAAGGAATACCCCGAGATCTTCAAGGAGCATTTCGGCACGGTCATCCCGGCCAATGACAACAAGCTGGCAGCGCTGAACACCGCAGTCTGGTCGGGCGGAAGCTTCATCTACGTGCCCAAGGGGGTCCACGTCGAGCTGCCGCTGCAGGCCTATTTCCGGATCAACACCGAGAACATGGGCCAGTTCGAGCGGACGCTGATCATCGCGGACGAGGGGAGCAGCGTGCACTACGTCGAGGGCTGCACCGCCCCGGCGTACACGACCGCGTCCCTGCACAGCGCGGTGGTGGAGATCATCGTCAAGAAGGGTGCGCGCGTCCGATATACCACCATCCAGAACTGGAGCCACAACGTCTACAACCTCGTCACCAAGCGAGCGGTCGCCTACGAGGACGCGGTGATGGAGTGGGTCGACGGCAACCTTGGCTCGCGGGTGACCATGAAGTACCCCTCGATCTACCTGATGGGTGAGCGCGCTCACGGCGAAGTGCTCTCGATCGCGTTCGCCGGATCGGACCAGCACCAGGACGCGGGCGGCAAGATCATTCACGCCGCGCCGAATACCACGAGCCTGATCACGTCCAAGTCAATAAGCCAGGGCACGGGGCGAACCAGCTACCGGGGCCTGATCAAGGTCTACCCAGGCTGCAAGAAGTCCAAGTCCACGGTCCGCTGCGATGCGCTGATCCTTTCCGACGAGGCGCGCTCGGACACGTATCCGTACATGGAGATCGACGAGGAGGACGTCACCATCGGTCACGAGGCGACGGTCTCCAAGGTCGGCTCTGAGCAGCTCTTCTACCTGATGAGCCGCGGCATGACCGAGGCGGAGGCGGCGGCCATGATCGTCAATGGCTTCATCGAGCCGATCGTCAAGGAGCTGCCCATGGAGTACGCGGTCGAGATGAACCGCCTGATCCAGCTCCAGATGGAAGGGGCGGTCGGCTAGACCGATGGGCGCGGAGGTGATCGAAGCCCGGCCGTTGCCGCTCGACGCAGCGCTGATCGGGCGGATCAGCGACCGCCAGGGCGAGGCCGATTGGCTTCGCGAGCTGCGCCGATCCTGGCTGCAGCGCGCATTGGAGACGCCCTTCCCCACCGGGCAGGAGGAGGAATGGCGTCGCGTCTCGCTGAAGGACCTGCCGCGCAGCGGGGACCTGCTCGAGGGAGCCGATTTCCGCCCGGAGCTGCCCGACTCGCGCCTCGCTGACCGCGGCGTGGTCTTCACCGACCTCGCGGCGGCCGCCCGCGAGCACGCCGACCTGGTGCAGCCCTACCTGGGCCGCGGCGATGGCGTCGCAACACACGCCGCCTTCTGGGCGCTCTCGCTCGCGGGCTGGACGGGCGGCACCTTCCTGTACGTTCCGCGCGGGCTCGAGGTGGACGGCACGCTGATCGCGCGAATCACGCAGCCGCGGGCCGACGCGACGTTCCTGCCGCACACGCTGGTGGTCGCCGACGAGGCGAGCAGCGTCACGCTGATGGAGGAGCTCGTCTCGCCTGACGGCTCGCCAGGATGGTTCGGCGGGACGGTCGACATCCACGCCCTACCGGGCGCGCGGGTGCGATACGCGAACCTGCAGCGCCTCGGCGACCAGGTGTGGAACATCGGGGCGCAGCGGGTCGAAGTTGGCGCCGATGCGACGGTGACCACCTTGAACACCGAAGTCGGCTCGCACGTCACCAAGCTAGGCCTGGACCTGCGCATGTCCGGCAAGGGCGGGACGAGCCTGCTGCTCGGCCTGCTCGCGGCAGGCGACGACCAGCACATCGACATCAACAGCCTGCAGGACCTGATCGCGGATCACACCACGTCGGACCTGCTCTACCTCTCCGCGCTGTACGACCATGCCCGCGCCGGCTTCTACGGCGTGACCCGAGTCGAGGAGACCGCGCGCCAGTCGAGCAGCTACCAGGAATGCCGCAACCTGCTCCTCTCGCCGAATGCCGGCGCGGAGCCGATCCCCGTGCTCGAGATCAAGACCAACGACCTGTTGCGCTGCGGACACGGGGCAACCGCCGGCGCCATCGACCCGATCCAGCGCTTCTACGCGGAGTCGCGCGGCCTCGACGCCGGGGAGGCGGAGCGGATGATCGTCCGCGGCTTCTTCGAGCAGGTGATCGCCAAGATTCCCGTCGAGCCGGTGCGCACCGCCATGCTCGCCGCGCTCGCGGAGCGAATCGGTCACGCTGAGGCCTTCGACGAGACGGAGGTGGCTGTGTGACCGCCATGGAGCGGGCCGCGGTGGGTGGCTTCGTCACCGTCGCGCGCGCCTCGGCGATCGAGCCTGGGACGGTCCACGTCGTCGAGATCGACGGCCGCTCGCTGTGCGTGGGCCTCACCGAGGACGGCGAGTGGGGTGCGATCGACAACGTCTGCACCCACGACGGCGGCGTGCTTGGTGAGGGCGAGCTCGACGACAACGCGGTCGAGTGCCCGCGTCACGGCGGTCGCTTCGACCTCTTCTCCGGCCGCGTGCTCTCGCTGCCTCCGGTGATTCCGGTGCATGCGTACGTCGCCCGGCAGATCGGAGACGAGGTCCAGGTGGAGCTCGACGCATGAAGGTCAGCACGCGCACCGAGTACGGCATTCGCCTGCTGATCCAGCTGGCGCGCCACGATGGCGACGGTCCCGTCTCTCTCGCGGGCATCGCGCGCCGCGAGAAGCTGCCGCACGCCTACCTCGAGCAGCTGGTCGGGCAGTTGCGCCGCGCCGGTCTGGTGAGCGCGACACGTGGCCAGGCGGGCGGTTACCAGCTTGCACGTCCGGCCGGGCAGATCAACATGGCCGACGCCGTCCGCATCCTCGAGGGACCGTTGCTCGAGATGCCATGTGCCGGCGCCGACAACCTGGAGGCCTGCGATCGCCCGCAGACCTGCAGCGTCCATGAGCTGTTCCAGCGCGTACACGAGTCCCTGGACCAGGCCCTCGGCTCGACCACGCTCGCCGAGGTGGCCGCATCGGCGGGCGGCCCTCCCTATCCCCCCGCCGTTCGCAAGCGGCGGGTCGCCGAGCACGCCGCGCGACAGGCCGTCGAGGCGGCCGCGCTGGCGCGCGAATCAGCACCAACCTATGCAGGAGCGACAACGACCGACTCATGACCGATGAACTGGTGATTGCCGATCTCGAGGTGAGCATCGGCGGCAAGAAGATCCTCAAGGGCGTCGACCTGACCGTCCGCCAGGGCGAGGTGCACGCCCTGATGGGTCCCAACGGATCGGGCAAGACGAGCCTGGCCTACACCCTGATGGGCCATCCCGACTACAGGGTGGACGCCGGCAGCATCACCTGGCGCGGCCAGGACCTGCTCGCCGGGCCGACTCCCATCGGCATGTCGCCCGACAAGCGCGCACGGCTTGGCCTGTTCCTGGCGTTCCAATACCCCTCCGCCATCCCTGGGGTGACGGTGGCGAGCTTCCTGCGCAACATCTACAACGCCGTCCACCATCCCAAGCAGGCGGGCGCGGAAGGGGAGGATGCAATCAAGTACACCGGAATCCCGCTCGCCAAGTTCCGGCGGATGATGGAGGAGAAGATGGCGCTGCTGCGCATGGATTCGTCCTTCGCCAGCCGCTACGTCAACGAGGGCTTCTCCGGCGGCGAGAAGAAGCGCCTCGAGATGCTCCAGATG
>VBGQ01000043.1 GCA_005882055.1 Chloroflexota bacterium | reverse complement strand
GTCTACCGAATCGATACCACCGGAAGCGGTGACATCAACCTGACGAACACCCCCGACCGGGACGAATGGATGACCACGCAGGCATGGGCCCCCGACGGACGACAGATCCTCTACTCGAGCGCGCTCCGGAACGCCGGCGAGAACGAGCTGTCCTTGCCGCTCGCCGCGACCGGCATCATCCTGCAGTCGATCCTGCTCGTCGGCGTCCTGCTCATCGCCCGGAGAATCGATAGGCTTCCGGTGGGCGCGATCACGGTGCTGCTGGTGATCAGTACGGCGGTGCTCGCGGCTGTATCCGGCGAATACGAGTTCGTCGTCGCCGCGGGTGTTGCGGGCATCGTCGGCGATCTCCTGGTGTGGTGGGTCCGACGAGCCCGTCCCAGCCTTGAGCCGTACGCGATGGCATTTGCGGTGCCTGCTCTCTTCATGACCGCCTATTTCGCGACGCTCGCCGCGACCGGCGGCCTCGCTTGGGGAGGCGAGATCGTGATCAGCGCGGTCGGTTTGGCCGGCGCAGCGGGCCTCCTCATGGCCTTCCTCATCCCGGTCCGAGCGGAGGTCGCGGCCCGAGCCTGAGGCCGGGGCTCGCGACTCCGGCCGCGGCTACCATTCCCGGGCCATGTCCCTGGTGACCATCTCCGGAGCCTCCAAGGCCTTCGGAGCTCAAGAGCTGTTCAGCGACGTCTCGCTGCGGATCACCGCTGGGCGCCGGATCGCGATCGTCGGCCCCAACGGCGCCGGCAAGACCACCCTGCTCGAGATCATCACCGGGGAGCAGCAACCCGACGCCGGCACGGTCGTGCGGGGCAAGGACGTCGTCATCGGCTACCTGCGCCAGGACGTGGCCGACACCGCGGGCCGCAGCGTGCTCGCCGAGGTGATGGCCGGCGCCGGCGCGGTGAGCGGGATCGGCCATCGGCTCGGACACATCGAGGCAGAGCTCGCGGAGGCGAGCGATGACGCAGAAGTCGCCGAGTTGATGAGCGAATACGGGCGCCTGCAGGACCGATTCGAGCTGCTGGGTGGCTACGGCCTCGAGGCAGAGGCGCGCCGCATCCTCGCAGGGCTTGGGTTCGCCGATGCAGATGTGGAGCGTGACATCGGTACCTTCTCCGGCGGCTGGATGATGCGGGTCGCCCTCGCCAAGCTCCTGCTCGAGAACCCCGATGTGCTGCTCCTCGATGAGCCTACCAACCACCTGGACCTGGCAAGCGTCGACTGGCTGCAGGGATTCCTTGGCGGGTACGCTGGGGGCCTGGTCCTGGTCAGCCACGATCGGGACTTCATCAACGCCATTTCCAACCGCGTTGCGGAGCTCGGGCGCGGCACGCTGACGGAGTACGTGGGCGACTACGCCGACTTCGTCGAGCAGCGCGACGATCGGATCGCGCAGCTGGAGCGAACGGCCGCCGTGCAGCAGCGGAAGATCGCGCAGACGGAGCGCTTCATCGAGCGCTTCCGCTACAAGCTCAGCAAGGCGCGGCAGGTCCAGAGCCGAATCAAGTCGCTCGAACGGCTCGACCGCGTCGAGGTACCCACCACCCGAACGAAGACGGTCAAGTTTCGATTCCCCCAGCCGCCGCGCAGCGGCCGGATCGTCATCAGCCTCGCCGGCATCGTGAAACGCTACGGCGACCACACGGTCTACGACGGGCTCGACCTCACCCTCGAACGGGGGCAGAAGGTGGCGCTGATCGGTCCCAATGGCGCAGGAAAGTCGACCCTGCTCAAGATCCTGGCCGGCGAGCTCGCGTTCGAGGGCGGATCGCGCGAGCTGGGGACGAACGTGCGCGTCGCGTACTTCGCCCAGCACCAGATCGACGCGCTCGATCCCACCAAGACCGTCCTCGAGGAGCTGGCGGACGCCGCACCCCGCATGACCACCGTCGAGATGCGCCGGCTGCTGGGCGCCTTCCTCTTCTCCGGCGATGCGATCAACAAGCAGGTCGACGTCCTGTCCGGCGGTGAGCAGACGCGCCTGGCCCTCGCCAAGCTCATGGCCGACCCGGCGAACCTGCTCTGCCTCGACGAGCCGACCAACCACCTGGACATCGCCTCGCGCGACGTTCTCGAAGACGCCCTCAACGCGTTCCCCGGCACCATCGTGCTGATCACCCACGACCGCTACCTGATCCGCAGCGTGGCGAACGTCATCGTGGAGGTCACCGGCGGAGACGCGACCCTCTTCCCGGGTGACTTCGAGTACTACGCGGCCAAGCGTGGCATCGACATCGAAGCGCGCGGCGCGACGGAAGGACGCGCCACGCCGCGGGGCCTGGAAGCGCCCCAGCCCCGCCCGCGCACGTCGGCGACGGCGGAGTCTGCCCGCAAGCGCGCGGAGGCGGACGAGCGCAACCGCCGCTACCGGCGCACCAAGGACCTGCGCACCGCGCTCGAGCGGACCGAACGAGAAGCGTCAGAGACCGATGCCGAGCTGGCCAAGCTCATTGAGCGGCTTGCCGACACGTCGGTCTACGCCGACCCTGCGCTGGCGAAGGACCTGATCGACCGATACAACGCGGCACGCGACCGGGCGGAGACGCTGGCCGCCGATTGGGCCCGGCTCGGCGACGAGCTGGCCGCTGCCGAGGGTAGCGCTGAGGTCGCGACAACCCAGGCCGGCCGCCAGTGAGCGGGGGGACCCAGGGCTCGTCCCGCATGTTGGGGGCGGGCCTCATCGTCGTCGCCGCGAGCTGCTTCGGCACGCTGGGTCCCCTCGCCCGATTCGCCGCCCAGGCAGGGGTCGGGAGCCTCTCGCTGGTGACGTGGCGAGCTGCCATTGGCGGGCTGTGCATGGTGGCCTTCATCGGGCTGCGGGTCGGCGCAGGTCACCGCCCCTTCACGCCCATCCGCGACCTCCCGTCGCGTGACCGCTGGAGCCTCGTGGCGGCTGCGGGTGCCAATACCGTGCTGAACCTATCAATCTTCGTCGCGTTCGAGCACGTCAGCATCGCGCTCGCCCTGCTGGTCTTCTACCTCTATCCGGCACTGGTGGCGCTCGCGTCAGTGGCCTGGTTCGGCGATCGACTTGACGGCACGCGCTGGGGGGCGCTGGCCACGTCGCTCGTTGGCAGCGTGCTCGTGGTCGCCGGCGCGGGAACCGTTGGCCGGCTCGACCCGCTTGGCATCGGTCTGGCGTTCGTGGCTGCGGTGGCGCAGGCGTTCTACGTGCTTTCTGCCCGGCACGGCTTCGCTCGCGTGCCCGGCCCGCAGGCAGCCGCAACGACCATGCTGCTGGCGGCGTTGCTCTACGTGGTTGCCGCGCTGCTGGTTGGGCAGGCGAGCGCGCTGGGGCAGCCGCTCTCGGCTGCCGCGGCGGCCTGGCCGGTGCTGCTGGCGGGTGTCGTCGGCGCCGGCGTGCCGACGCTCTGCTTCATCACCGGTATCCGGCTGCTCGGCGCGCCCCGCGCCGCCATCCTTTCCACCTTCGAGCCGCTCGTCGGCGTCGGCCTCGCAGCGCTTCTGCTGGGAGAGCAGCCGGCGCTGCTCCAGCTGGTCGGAGGCTTGCTGATCATCGGCGCCGGAGTGCTGCTCCAGGTGCGCTCCCCGCAGGAGATCGCGGAGCACGAGGCCGTCCCGGCGGAGGCGGCCCCGGGCTAACGAAGGGCCGCGCGGACCTCAGGCAACCGCCGGGAAGAACTGCGGCAGGTGGCGACGATTGGCATCCAGGAGGGCATCCAGCAGGGCGTCGAGGTCGACGCGTGAATCCACCAGGGGATGCGCCTCGAGCGCCTCGCGGGCGACCGTTCGATCGCCGGTCATGGCGGCCTCGATCGTGAGGCGCTCATAGCGCTTGACCTGGAGCACGAGCTCCCGCTGGTCATCGGCCAGCGGCGCAACGGGCAGGGGATGCGCCCCGTCGCGGTCGATCCGCGCCGCCACCTCGACCACGTCCATCGCCTCGAGGTCAGGCATCGCGCCCTCATTCCTGACGTCGACCACCTGCACGTCGCCGCGGCCGTCGTGCAACGAGGCGATGAGCTGTGCCGCGGCCTCGCTGTAATAGGCACCGCCACGGTCGTCGAGGAGCGCCGGCTTCCGGTCGAGCTTCGGGTCCCGGTACAGCTCGAGGAGCTGGCGCTCGATCTCCATCACTTCGGAGGCACGCGTCTCGCCGCCCTCCTGTTGGTGACGCAGCACCTCGTCGAACCGATCGAAGTAGCGCAAGTAGTACGAGGGCAGGACGCCGGATCGCTGCAGCTGCTCCAGCGGCAGGCCCAGGTCGTCCGCCAGGAACTGGCCGTCGCTGGCGATCAGGTCCGGCAGACGATCCACGCCGTCCACGCGCGCCGCGCGCTCCCAGCTGAGGTGGTTCAGCCCAACGTGCTCAAGCGCGACGCGATCCGGATCCACGCCGAGCCGGCGGGCGACCATGCGCTGCAGCGTGATCGCCACGTTGCACAGGCCAATCGCCCGGTACTCGCGGTCCAAGAGCGCCTGGCTGACGACACCTACCGGGTTGGTGAAGTCGACGATCCAGGCGCCGTTCGCCGCACGGGTCCTGGTCAGCTCGGCGAGCTCGAGGACCAGGGGGACGGTACGCAGCGCCTTGGCGAAGCCGCCCGCGCCGGTCGTCTCCTGGCCGATGGTGCCGAACTTCGGGGGGAGGGTCTCGTCGACCAGTCGGGCGGCCTGCCCGCCGACTCGGAGCTGGATGAGCACGAAATCGGCACCATCCACGGCGGCGTCGCGGTCGAGGGTGGTCACCAGCCGCCCGCCCCAGCCGGCTCGCGCCAGCATGCGCTGCGCCAGGCCCCCGACCACTTCGAGCCGCTCAGGCTCGATATCGAGCAGGACCAGCTCGTCGATGGGGAGCCGGTCGGTACGCCGGGCGAGCCCATCCACGAGCTCCGGCGTGTAGGTGCTGCCGCCGCCGATCACCGCGATCTTGGTGCCCATCGGTCCCTTCAGGCTCCCTTGACTTGGCGGATATCCGGTGTCGGTTGCTTGACAGATTGCTTATAACCTTATCATCAATTCTCGCGTCGACAATCCCCTTGGCCAGGCGAGGTGACATGGCGCGGTTCCAGTTGGAGCAGGGTCCGGTCCCGTTCCACCATCAGGTCTACCTCGACCTTCGCACGGCGCTTGACTCCGGGCGCGAGTGGCGGGCCGGTGACCGGCTCCCAACTGAGCGAGACCTCGCCGAGCGCTATGGATGCAGCCTGATCACGGTGAGGCGTGCCCTGAGCGAGCTGGCGCGTGAGCAGCGCATCGAACGCACGCGTGGACGCGGGACGTTCGTCCTCTTCCCGCGGATCGATCGCGATCTCGCCGGCACCATGAGCTTCACCGAGGAGATGCAGAACCGCGGGCTCGATCCGCAGACCCGGGTCCTGGCTGCTCGAGCGGAGCCCGCGGGTGAGGCAGTTGCCGCGGCACTCTCCATCCCGCTCCGGGCGCCCACGCTCTACCTGGAGCGCTTACGTCTGGCGGCCGGCGCGCCGCTCCTCCTTGAGCTCGTCCACCTCCCCTCGCAGCGCTTCCCGGGCCTGCTGGCCACCGACCTGGAGACGAACTCGCTCTACGACCTGCTCACGAACCGATACCGGACGCGAATCGTGCGCGCCCGCGAATCGCTCGAGCCGGTGCTGATCAAGGCGCGTGAGGCGCGCATCCTTGGCCAGGCTCCGCGAACACCGGCCCTGCTGGTGGAGGGCGTCGCATTCGCGGCGGACGGCAGCCCCATCGAGTACGCCCGGACCTTCGTCCGGGGCGATCGAACCCGCTATTACGTGGAGCGCGTCGTGGTGCGTTCCAGCTGGCAGCCAGGCGACCCGGAACCGATGGTGGCCGGACTGCAACGCGTAGGCAGCCTCGGCTGACGCCAAGAAGGAGGGAAGGACCGCATCACAACCTTTTCCCGTCTCGGCTGACCAAGCCCAGGGCCAGTTCCACGCAAGGTGGGAATGCCGCGAGCGGGGGAGCGAGCGGCACGGCGGCACCGAGCGGGCCGCCGGTAGAGATCAAGTGGTATTGCTGCCTCGGGACCGGCGACGACAAGACGCAGCTGCCCATCGAGGCCAAGGTCGTCGACGACTTCAACAAGTCGCAGACCCACATCAAGCTCGTCTTCGACCACGTGGCCTATTCCGGTGCCCGTGCTGCGTTCGCCACCCGCATCGCCTCGGGTACACCACCCGACGTGGTCGGACCGGTGGGCGTTGGAGGCGCGGAGGCCTTTCGCGGTCAGTGGCTTGACCTCAAGGACCTGATCGCCAAGAACAAGGTCGACCTGAGCGTCTATGGCCAAGGAGCCGTGGACTTCTACAAGGTCGCCGGCCAGGGCCAGATCGGAATCCCCTTTGCTGTCTATCCGTCGGAGCTGTACTTCCAGAAGGACATGTTCGACGAGGCCGGACTCAGCTACCCGCCGCAGAAATACGGCGACAAGTACAAGATGCCCGACGGCTCGATGGTCGACTGGAACTACGACACCCTTCGCCAGATCGCCATGAAGCTGACCGTCGACGCAAACGGCAAGGACGCGACCCAGGCCGGCTTCGATCCCAAGCACATCGTGCAGTACGGCTTCGAGCCGCAGCGAGACGACCTGCGCGGGATGGGCGCCTACTTCGGCGCTGGCAAGCTTGCCTCAGACGACAACAAGACCGTCCAGATTCCCGATGGCTGGGCGTACGGCTGGAAGTGGGTCTATGACGGCATGCATAAGGACCACTTCATCATGACCAACCAGGTTTACCAGAGCACCTCCTTCAACGGGGGCGGCTACGCCTTCAACTCGGGCAAGGTGGCCATGCAGGAGAACTTCCTGTGGAATGTCTGCTGCGTGACCGATGCCGGCGACAACTGGGACCTGGGGGTCATCCCCGCCAACCCGACCGACGGCAAGACGACGGCCGTGTTCAACGCCGACACGTTCCGGATCACGAAGGGATCCAAGCACCCCGACGAGGCCTTCACCGTCCTGCAGTACCTGCTCGGCCCAGCGTCCAAGACGCTGCTGAATTCCTACTCGGCATTCCCTGCCCGGACCGCCGACCAAGCGGACTTCTTCACCGGGCTCCAGGCGCAGAAGACCGACAAGGGCAAGCCGGTCTACCCACCCACCGTCGACTGGCAGGCCGCGGTGGATGGCATCAAGTACGCTGACAATCCGAACTTCGAGGCCTGGATGCCGGCCTACAACAAGTCGCTCGACCTGCTCACGCAGTACCTCACCCGCTGGACCTCGAACCCGGGTCTCGACATGGACCAGGAGATCAACACCCTCAAGACCAAGCTCCAGGCGGTCTGGGACAAGGGCTAGCCGGCTCCCGGACCCCAATCGAGCCTCCGCTCCTCTCCATGAGGGGCGGAGGCTCAATGCCAAGAGGCAAGGACCGATGATCGCCCTTCGACGGCCGCGAATGTCACGACTGGCCTGGCACGAGGCCCGTAGCGGCCTGCTCTTCCTGTCGCCGTGGATCATCGGATTTCTCGCCTTCACGCTGATCCCGATCGTCGCGACCCTGATCTTCACGTTCCTGAACATCAAGCTCAACCAGGACGTTCCCCTTCGCTTCGTTGGGTTCGACAACTACCTCGCGCTCTTCGGCGACTCGCAGGTCTGGGATTCCCTGCTCGTCACCCTCAAGTTCGCCGCCATCTCGCTGCCGGTGGCGGTTGTCCTGCCATTCGCGGTGGCGCTGCTGCTGAACAGTCGATCGCTCCGCGGATCGAGCCTCTTCCGGGTCCTCTTCTTCATGCCCTACACGGTCCCCTTCGTGGCGGGGGTCCTGATCTGGGCGCAGATGCTCAACTCCGATTCCGGCTGGATCAATGGCCTGCTGGGCGTGGTGGGCATCCAGGGCCCGGACTGGCTCAACGACCAGGGCTGGGTCTATCCGGGCCTGGTGATCATCGGCATCTGGGGGATCGGCGGCGGGATCATCGTCAACCAGGCGGGGTTGCGGGGCATCCCCACCGAGCTCTACGACGCGGCGCGCATCGACGGCGCCGGCTGGTGGGGACAGCTGCGCCACGTGACCCTGCCGATGATGTCGCCGGTGATCTTCTACACGCTGGTCCTCGCGGTCGTTGAGGTGCTGCAGTACTTCCTCGTCCCGCTGGTGCTCAACCAGGGCACCGGAGAACCGGGAGGTAGCACCCGCTTCTTCAACCTCTACCTGTACCAGACCTTCTTCTCGTACCAGGACATGTCGTACGGCGCGACGCTGGCCTGGCTGCTCTTCATCATCACCCTGGCGTTCACCGGGATCCTCTTCTGGAGCGCCCGCTTCTGGGTCTACTACGCGGGCGAGGGCTCGTCGTCGTGAGCGCGTCATGAGCGTCGCCGCACAGCGTCCGATTCCCGCACTGCCCCTGCAGAAGACGCAGACGCACCGGCGGCGCTCCCTGCGCGAGACGCGTAATTCCTTCCTGGTCACCTTCTTCTCAGTGCTGGTCATCGCCGCCTTCCTGTCGCCGCTGCTGCGCTCCTTCGCGTTGTCCTTCCAGACTCCGGAGCAGATCTCGCAGGTCGACGCTCCCCTCTGGCCCGCGAGCCCGCTCACCTTCCAGTACCAGGGCCGCGAGTTCCCGGTCTACAAGGTGACGATCAACGGGGTCACCAAGGAGATGGCGCTCGTCAAGAAGGGGCGAACTGAGAGCCAGCTCGTAGATCCTGCCAATCCGGGCGCCGGGCAGATCACCTGGCAGGGAGCGTGGCGAACCCTACAGCCGGCGCTGACCTTCGATCCGACATTCGACAACTACACCGATGTCTGGCGGTTGCTGAACTACCCCAGGCTGCTCTTCAACACCGCAGCGATCGCGCTCATCGGGCTCATCGGTACCGTCGTCTCCTGCACGCTGGTCGCCTACGGCTTCGCGCGGTTCCGGTTCCCGGGACGAAGCTTCCTGTTCCTGATCCTCATTTCGACGATCTTCCTGCCCGCCGCGGTGACGCTCATCCCGACGTACACCATCTTCGTGAAGCTCGGGTGGGTGGGCACCTGGTTACCCCTGCTGGTGCCGACCTTCTTCGCAAACGCCTATGACGTGTTCCTGCTGCGCCAGTACCTGCTCACGATCCCGCGCGAGATGGACGAGGCGGCTGCCATCGACGGGGCCGGGCCCTTGCGCACCCTGATCTCGGTCATCGTTCCACAGGCCTGGCCGGTGATCATCGCGGTGGCGATCTTCCACCTGGTCTATTCGTGGAACGACTTCTTTGCGCCGCTCATCTACCTCTCCACAAAGCCGGAGCTGCAGACGTTGGCCGTGGGGCTGGCGCAGTTCAGCGCCAACCGCTCTGCCCAGGAGCCCGGCCTGATCCAGGCGGGGACGCTGCTGACCCTGATCGTGCCGGTGATCCTGTTCCTGATCTTCCAGCGCGTCTTCATGCGCGGCGTGGTGATCACGGGAGTCGAGAAATAGCCGGCCAGGTTCGGGTCGCGCTGACCTTCGACGCAGAACATGCAGATCGCCCAGCCCAGCCAGGCCGGACGGTGGAGGTTCTCGACCTGCTCGAGGGCCTCGACCTGGAGGCGACCTTCTTCCTCCAGGGCCGATGGGTGGAGGCGTACCCCGAGCTTGCGCGACGGATCGCGGACCGATACCTGGTCGGCAGCCACTCGCACTTCCACGCGCGAATGCCGCTCTTCTCCCCCGAGGGCCTTCGCGAGGATCTTGCCGCCGCGGAAGAGGCGATACGTGACGCCACAGGTGTCGATCCGCATCCATGGTTTCGCTGCCCTTTCGGCACCGGAGCCGATGATCCGGACCTGATCGCCTCGCTGGCAGACCTGGGCTACCGGCACGTTGGCTGGCACGTGGAGGCCTACGAGTGGGACCAGGGAGCGACGACAGAGGGCGTTGCCCACAACGTCATCTCCGGCACGCTGGCGCACGGCGACGGCAGTGTGGTGCTCCTGCATCCGTGGCCGAATCCCGTGGCTCCCGCCTTGCCGGAGATCGTCGCGGAGCTGCGCAGGGCGGGAGCAACCTTCGTGCGGCTCGACCAGCTTGACCTCCCGCCGGGACTCGAACCGATCGGGGAGCCGCGACCGGCGCAAGAGGCGATACACGGGGCGGCGCGATGAAGGTTGCGCGTCCCGCCATCCTGGCCGTCGACGGCGGCAACTCCAAGACGGACCTCGCGCTGGTATCCGCCGGCGGCGAGCTACGCGCGCTCGTCCACGGTGCGACCGTCTCGCATCAGCAGGTGGGCCTGGCGGCAGGCGCCGCACGCCTCGAGGAGCTCGCGGTGCGCGCGGCGCGTGACGCGCGGCTGGAGTCGACCTCCCGTCCGCTCGCGGAGGTCGCCGTCCTGTGCCTCGCCGGCGCCGACTTCCCAAGTGACGTGCGTGCGCTGGCCGCCGCCGTTCGGCCGCTCAAGCTGGCGCGAGAGGTGGTCATCCGTAATGACGGCTTCGCCGGCCTGCGCGCCGGCACGAACCGAGCGTGGGGCGTGGCGGTGATCTCCGGATCGGGCATCAACTGCGTGGGCATCGCCCCCAACGGCCGTATCGCCAGCTTTCCCGCCGTGGGGGACGTTGCGGGTGATTGGGGCGGCGGCGAGGGAATCGGCAAGGACGCCCTGTCGGCCGCGATCCGCGGGCGCGACGGGCGCGGCCCGCATACGCGCCTCGAGCAGCTGGTTCCGCGCCACTTTGGGTTTCGGCGGCCGATCAACCTCACCTATGCCCTTCGTCGATCGGCTCGCCGACGAGGTCGCCGTGATGGCGATCGCCATGATCCGACGCCTCCGCCTGGTGCGAACCGACGTCGACGTGGTGCTGGCCGGAGGGATCATGCGCAACCGGGACCAGCTCTTCTTCGACCGGATCGAGGCGGCCGTGCGGCGCGTGGCTCGCCGGGCCAGGATTCGCCGGGTCGCCCAACGTCCGGTGCTGGGTGCCGCGCTGCTGGGGCTGGACCGCATGGCCGGCCCCGAGCGCGACGCCGCGGAGACGAGGTTGCGGTCGGTCTTCGGCGGCTAGCTCGCCGACGCCTGCCACTCGCTGCGGGCGATCGCGTACCAGGTCACCGGCTGCCCGCGCCAAGCCGTCTCCCCTTCCGGACGCAGGCCGAGCTTTTCCATCACCCGCTGGGAAGCGCGGTTTTCGCGGTGCGCGATGCTGATGATCCGCTCCAGCCCTCGCTGCTCGAACCCGAAGCCCAGGGAGGCGGCGCCACCCTCCGTCGCCACGCCCTGACCCCAGCTGGAACGCTCCAGGGTCCACCCCACCTCGGCGTCGTGCGGGGTCGCTGTCCAGTCGTCGTGCCACATCAGGCCGATTCGTCCAATGAGGCGGTCGCTGGCGCGCTCTTCGACCGCCCAGATCCCGAATCCAAGCTCCTCCCACTGGCGCTCGAAGCGGAGCAGCTGCTGGCGCGTCCCCTCCAGGTCGAGTGGCCGCAGGTAGCGCATGACCTCCGGATCGGTGTAGATCTCGGCCATGCGCTCGACGTCGCCCTCACGCCAGCCCCGGAGCCGGAGCCGGGGGGTGAGGAGCTCAGGTACCTTCATCGGCCTCGACCGATGCGGGCGCCATCAGCGCGGCATGGACACCCTGGGCTGCGCGAGCCGCCTGCGCGATGGGTACCTCCGCCCAGACCACCCGCAGGCCACCCTCGTCGAACGAGCCCTCGCCGCTGGCGGGCAGCGGCAGGATCTCCGGCATGCGCTCCGCGGGCCCCACCAGGCTGATACGGGCGATCCGCTCCTTGCGATCCACGGCCAGCATCATGGGACCGGCGTCGCGCCCCGAGCGCCACAGGTTGGGCCGCACCTCGGTCATGGGCTGCGCAGCATCCAGCGCGCGCACGACCAGGCGCAGCTTGCCGCGGCGGGCCCGGCGCACCGCGACCGGGTGCACGACCTCCGACCCAAGCTCGGCGAGGAGCTCGAGCTGCAGGGCGTCGACCGCGGGCAGGAAGCGCGCTGCCGGAACGAGATGCGGGTCCGCTTCCATCACCCCACCGGTGTCCTTGAAGAGCTCGCAACGATCCGCGCGCAGCGCCACGGCCAGGACGACAGCCGACAGGTCGGTCCCGCCGCGCCCGAGCGTGGTGAGCTCGCCATGGCTGCCGATCCCCTGGAACCCGGCCACTACGGGCACCAGGTCGCCGGCGAGCGCCAGGCGCAAGGGTCGCGAGTAGACGCGACGGACCTCGGCGCCCAGGTGCGCCGCAGCGGTCCGGATCCCCGCCTCCGCCCCGGAGAAGGATCGGGCAGGGATCCCGCGCGCCTGGAGACCCAGCGCGAAGAGCGCGGCAGAGAGCGCCTCGCCCGTCGCCAGCGCGCGGTCCGTCTCCCGGGCGAGCGGCGAGTCTGCGGCCTGGCGAGGCTCGCGCAGCGAAAGCCCGCCATCGGGCAGCAGGACCGTCGCCGCCGACAGGATCGTGTCGGTCACGCCCTCGAAGGCGCTGACCACCACCACCGGCTGCAGGCCGGCCCGCCGCTGCTCGACGACCACCTCGACCGCAGCAGCGATGTCCTCCGGACGGCGCAGGACCGAGCCCCCGAACTTATCGATCACGATCGGCTGCGACATCGGCCCGCAACGGTAGCGCACGACCGCTGGGCGACGGATGCCGCGTCAGGCCGTCAAGGCGGCTGGTAGGCTCGCGCGAAATGACGCGACGGTCGACGACCAATCCAGTCAGGCTGCGGCGCGCGATCCTTGCCTGGTACGAGCAGGGTCACCGCTCCCTCCCGTGGCGGGGCAGCAGAGATCCCTACGCTGTGCTCGTCAGCGAGGTCATGCTGCAGCAGACCCAGGCGAGCCGGGTGGCGGTCCGCTACCCACCCTTCATGACGCGCTTCCCGGACCTCGCGGCGCTCGCGTCCGCCTCGGAGGCGGATGTGCTGGCCGAGTGGTCCGGGCTCGGCTACAACCGCCGTGCGCTGGCGCTGCGTGATGCCGCGGTCGCGGTTCAGGCATCCGGATGGCCCTCCGATCTCGCCGGCCTGCAGCGCCTGCCGGGAGTCGGGCCGTACACCGCCCGGGCGATCGGGTCGCTCGCCTTTGGCTGGCGCGTCGGGGTGGTCGACACCAACGTTCGTCGCTGGCTCGTCCGGCGCCTTGGGCTCGAGCCGGGATCAGGGGCCGCGGGCGGAGGCGCCCTGCAGCGACTCGCTGACGACCTGGCGAACGCCGGCCATGCTGCTCCGGAGGATGGCGCCGCCTGGACGCATGCGTCCATGGAGCTCGGTGCGGTGATATGCCGGGCGCGGCTGCCAGCGTGTGACTCCTGCCCAATCGCCGCCGGGTGTCCGGCGAGGGGCTCGGCGGGACGCGTGCCGGTACCCAGGCAGGGCAGCTTCCGAGGTTCCCGACGGGCGTACCGGGGTGGCGTGATGCGAGCGCTGGCGGCGGCGCCGGAGTATGCGCTGCGGATCGATGCGACGCCGGCCCCCACGCCCTCCGTCCTCGCGCCGGAAGCGCTCGACGGGCGGTTGGAACCGCGCCTGATGCAGGAGGCGCTCGAGGGCCTCGAGCGCGACGGGCTCGCCCATCTCGATGGCTCCCTGCTGCGGCTTGGTCCTCGACCGGCGCGGGGATCGAGCGGCGGCCCGCGGCCTACAATCGCGCGATGACCGCCGATCCGGCAGCCAAGGCGCCCAAGGCCGACGAGGCGAGGCCGCTCGACGAGGAGCTGGATGCCGACGTTCCCGGCCTGGCCGTCAAGGTTGGCGATCAGATCCCCTCGGTCGGGTTGCGCGCCAGCGACGGCTACCTTCTGAACCTGCGCAGCTTCGTCGGGAAGCAGCCGGTCGCGCTTCTCTTCTTCGCGGCACCGACCGCCGCCGGAGCGCAGGCCCGCCGCGGAACGCGTCTCGCGGAATCGTTGGCAACGGGGGCCCGGCGCCTCGCCGCGGCGGGAGTCGCCGTCGTGGGCGTGACCTGCGACAACGAGCGGCAGCAGAAGAATTGGATGGCGGAACATCGCTGGCCCTAC
>VBGQ01000042.1 GCA_005882055.1 Chloroflexota bacterium | reverse complement strand
AGTGCGGTGAGCAGGGCACGCTGCGCGATGCGTCCCCCGACGCGCAGCTCCACCCGCGCCTCACGCAGCTGGTTGGCCGCGAGCGTGCGCTGGACGAGCGCGAGGAGCGGCGCCACGACCACCAGGTCGCGAGATCGGCCACCGAGCTCCGCGAGCACCTCGAGGCGCTCGGCGGACTCGTCGTGTTCGGGCAGCGCGCGCTCCAGTGGGAGGGCAGCCCGCTCTGGCAGCACCCGAACGTGTCCCGATGGCAGCCAGGCACCGAGATCATCGGCGAGGCGATGCGCCTCCTCGTCATTGCGCACCACGACCACCAGCGGGGCGGCCGACGGAACCTGGGTGCGATGGGCGGCCAGGAACGCGGCTCGTGCTGCGGCCGGAACGCGCAGGGCGAGGCCCGTCGTCCCGGGCGCCTGGCTCGCGAGCAGGCGCGTGAGCGCGGCGACGCGTCGGTCGGCACCGCCGCGCACCGGGGCAGAAGGGGCGCGCCTGGCGGGCCGCGACGCGACGGCGGTCATTCCGGTTCGGCGGCCAGGTCGAGGCCGTTGTACGCGTTCATGGTTGCCTCGATCCCCTCCGCCAGCCACAGCTCCGCGGCGTCGGCCGCCGTTGCGATCGCCTCGGTGGCGATCTCGCGCTCGTCCTTCTTGAAGGTGGACAGGACGTGATCGACCGTCTCCCCGGCCCGGCCTATCCCCACGCGCAGGCGGTTGAACTCGTTGCTCCCCAGCGCCGCGATGATGTCGCGCAGGCCGTTGTGGCCGCCGGCCGAGCCACCGCGCCGCAGGCGGATCTTGCCGAGCGGGAGGTCCACGTCATCGGCGATCACCAGGAGCTCTGACGCGGCATCGGCATCGGCGCGGCGCAGCGCGGTCCTCACCGGGACGCCCGAGACGTTCATGTACTTCATCGGTTTCACGAGCAGCACCCGCCGAATCGGCTCCGGACGCTCGACCTCCAGCAGCGCCGCGCCATCGCGAACGCGCCCGGCGCCGGTCAGCCCCCATCGGTCCGCGAGCAGGTCGACCACCCGAAAGCCGACGTTGTGCCGCGTCAGCCGGTAACGGTCGCCAGGGTTGCCAAGACCGCAGATCACCTTCATGCCCGGGCGATGGTAGCGGCCGGTAGCCGTCCGGCAACCGCGGGCCTATCCTCAGGCCGTGGGAGCAGGGCGGCCGGTCGAGGTCGCGATCGTCGGCGGCGGGATCATTGGTTGCGCGGCTGCGGCCTTCGCCGCTGAGGCCGGCGCGCGGGTGACGCTCTACGAGCGGGCGGAGATCGGCGCGGGAGCCTCGGGTCGCAACATGGGAGCCGTCCAGCACCCCTTCGATCCCATCCTGGCACCGCTCTACGAGGAGACGGTCCAGATCTATCGCGAGCTCAGCCAACGCGACGATGAGTTCTCGTTTCCAGGCGAGCCGGCTGGTCTTCTGATGGTCACGCCGGATCCAACCCTCCTGGAGCCTGATGGCGAGGAGCCTCCTCTCGGACCGCGGTCCGACCTCCTCGCGCCACGCCAGGTCCAATCACTGGAACCGTCGCTCGCGGATGACCTCTGGGCGACGCGGCTCGAGACCGGTTTCCCCATCCCGCCCCACGCCGCGACCGCAGCCATGGCCCGTCGCGCCCGGGAAGGGGGCGCACAGCTCGAGCTCGGCGCGGCTGCCGTGCCGGCGGTGGTGAACGGTCGCGCGGTGGGCGTCGTCCTGGAGGGCCTGCGCCCCCGGGCAGCGGACCTCGTGCTCATCGCGGCCGGTCCGTGGAGCCCGTATCTCCTGGACCCGTCGGGACGCTGGCAACCGATCGTCGCCACCTGGGGAGCGACCGCGCAGCTGGAGCTCGCGTCGCCGCCCCGCCACGTCGTCGAGGAACTTCGCGTCGAGAGCGTCAACCAGCCGGTCAGCGACGCGGCGACTGCTCGGCCGCCATCAGCGGAGAAGACGCCCAGCATCTTCACGCTCGCTGCGGCGGGGAGCGTCGTCACCATCGGCTCGACCTTCCTCGCCTTCGAGCCCGACCCGCGCGCCATGGCGCCGCTGCTCGTGGAGCGCGGCAAGCGCTTCCTACCCGGGCTGCGCGACACACGGATCGTCGCGACGCGGGCCTGCGCTCGACCGCAGTCCCTCGACGGCCGGCCGCTGGTCGGCGAGGTTGCCGGCATGCAGGGCCTCTTCTTGGCGGCTGGCCACGGACCGTGGGGCATCTCCTCGGGTCCGGCGTCCGCTCGCCTGGTGGTCGACGCCATGCTCGGCGGCGATGCGAGCGTCATCCCGGATGGGCTGAATGTTCGCCGCTTCGATACGCCAACGGTGCGCGAGGTCCACGTGTAGCCCGCCGCCATGCACGCGACCTCCGATCCGGCCCTGGAGACCCTCGACGCGCTCTTGAGCGCCCATGGCGCTGCCGTTGGCTCGTTCGCCTACCTCGTCCTGCAGCACCAGGCCGATGCCGAGCGGATCCTTGCCACGGCCCTGGCCGAGGCGGTCCGCCGCGGCCACCTGCAGGACGACGGCGAAGCCGAGCGCCGATGGCTGCTCGCTGCGGCCGCGCGCGCGATCCTGCGCGGCTCATCGCAGAGTGGCGAAGTCGAGCCCCTGCTCCCCGATCCCCGCGACCCTTCAGACCGACTATCGATCCTGGGGGCGCTCGCCGAGCTCGACCCGCGGTCACGCATGGCGGTGGTCCTACTCTACGTCCTCGACCTGTCGCCGGACGCCATCGCGGAGGTGCTGAACGACGTCGTCGTTGCCCTCCGATCGGACCTGAACGAGGCACGCAATCGTCTGCAGTCGCGCGACGGCGACCTCGAGACGTCCGACGGCGGCGATACGGCTGATGGCGAGCCCTTCGACGACCGGCTCCGCACGGTCCTCGCGGCCGAGGCGGCCCGCTTCCAGCCGATCGTCGACCCGCGCGCACTCCCGCCGGTGGGCCAGCAAGCGGCTGCGTTGCGTCGCGCGCCACGCCGCTGGTGGCCGTTCGCACTCCTGGCGGCGGTCGCTGCCGCGCTGGTCACGTTCTTCTGGTTTGTCCCGGACTCGGGATCCACGGCGGGACGCCTACAGGCCGATTCGAGCGCATCTCCCAGCCCAACCCGCACCACGGCAGCGCCTATCACCCTTGCCGACTGCGACATCGCGCCGGCTGATGCGCCGCTCGCGTTCGCAGGCTGGACGACGCTGGCCGCCCTGGGTGTGCACGGCGGCGACGTGGGCCCCGGGCAGCCGATCTACGCCCTCGTCACCCGCGGCATGGCCGAATGGGTCGGTTGGCAGAAGGACCACTCCGGCCCCATGTACCCTGCACCCATAGGCCGCATGGGCTGCATCCTCGACCCGTCGATCCCGAAGACGAGCCTCGTGGGCGTGGACCAGGACTGGGAGCCCAGCTTGATGGCCGACGGTTGCCCGCCCTCGCCCATCGACGAGTTCGGAGGCTACCGGGAAACCGGAGGACCTCACGGCTGGCTCCTGTTGCCGAACGCCGCGAGCACGTCGGTGGATGAGGGCTTCAGCAACGTGATGCTGTGGCGTCTTTCGCCTCCCGCTGAGCCCGGGCAGTCCATCACCGCCTGGGCGCAGCCTCTCGCAGACGCCAGCCCGGTCGCGGCGGCCATCGATTCGAGCACCAGCCGCCTCGCGCCACCCGACAGCTCGGGAGGTGGCTCTCGCTACTACTTGGTCAGCGTCCGCTTCGCGACCACCGGCTGCTGGGTCATCAACATCGAGATCAACGGTGCCGTCGTCGGGTCGGCCATCGTGCCCATCGGCGGCCTCTCCCTCCGGGCCACCCAGGAGCCCGCCATCACCGCTCCGTGAGGTAGGCCGGCCTCGCGTTTGTGCACTATGCACAAGCCTTGGAGGCACGCAGCCGTTCCAGGAGGCTGGCCGACCGCCGTCATCGGTCCATAGGCTGCGGGTGACAACCAACCCGCGAAGGGGAGAGGCATGCCACCCGCGACCCATGCGATCGACTCCGGCGACACCGCCTGGCTCCTGATCTCGACCGCCCTGGTCATGCTCATGACCCCCGGACTTGCCTTCTTCTACGGCGGGCTCGTGCGCCGCAAGAACGTCCTCTCCACGATCATGCACAGCCTCTTCATCCTGGCCCTGGTGAGCGTGACCTGGGTGCTCTGGGGCTACACGCTGGCGTTCGGGCCGGACACCGGAGCCGGATTGATTGGCGGCCTGCAGTGGGCCGGGCTCGAGGGTGTCACCGCCGCTCCAAGCGACGTCTACGCGCCGACCACGCCACACCTCGCCTTCATGGCCTTCCAGATGATGTTCGCGATCATCACCCCCGCCCTCATTACGGGAGCCTTCGCAGAGCGCAAGCGCTTCAAGGCCTTCGTCCTCTTCAGCGTTGCGTGGGCGACCCTCGTCTACGCACCCATCGCCCATTGGGTCTGGTCGCCCAATGGCTGGCTGGCGCACCTTGGCGTGCTCGACTTCGCGGGTGGGACGGTGGTCCACCTGTCGTCCGGCGTGTCCGCGCTGGTGGCGGCGCTGATCGTGGGCCGACGCATTGGGCTCGTGGACCGCACCACCGAGCCACACGACGTGACGATGACCGTCCTCGGCGCAGCTCTCCTGTGGTTCGGCTGGTTCGGCTTCAACGCGGGCAGCGCGCTGGCGGCCAACGGCGTCGCGGCGGTCGCCTTCGTGACGACCAATACCGCCGCGGCGATGGCGGCCCTGACCTGGGTGACTATTTCCTGGTTGCACAAGGGAACCCCATCCGTGCTCGGCGCCGCAATCGGCGGGGTCGCCGGGTTGGTCGCCATCACGCCTGCCGCAGGGTTCGTGACGCCGGCTGCCGCGATCCTGATCGGATTCGGGGTGGCGGTGGTCTGCTATGGGGCAAGCCAACTCCGACTGCGCTCCCGAGTCGACGACGCGCTGGACGTCTTCGCGGTCCACGGCGTTGGCGGTGCGTTCGGCGCCCTCGCGACTGGGGTCTTCGCAACGGTTGCAGTCAACGCGGCTGTTCGGAATGGGCTGTTCGCCGGGGCATCGGGCCAGGTGCTTGTTCAGCTGGTCGCCTGCGGGGCGGTGGCGCTTTACGCCGCTGCGGCAACGGCGGGAATTCTGTTCGTGATCAACCTCATCGTCCCGATTCGCGTGCCGAGTCACGCGGAGGAGGCGGGACTTGACCTCGCCCAGCATGGCGAGGTCGCCTACCAGCTCTGATCAGCCGCTCATATCAGTGGAGGTGCATGGACCGATGGTGATCGCCGCTCTCGTCAGCTTTGGGATCCTCCTCGTCGCCTGGATCGCTGCTCCGGGCGGCGAGCCTCGCGCTCGCGCCGCCCAACCTGCGCCCGAACACGAGCTCTTCCCCGCGGAAGGCGTCGCCCGCGCCGCCTAGTCCCCACCGCGGACGCCGTCTCCCGTTCGCCTCGACCGCGCCGCAGGTGGCTGCCCTCAAGCGTCACTTGCGTAACGACCAACAGCACTCCGGTCTCGAGCGCTTAAGGGTCATTCCGCCAGCATGGCTTGCGAACCGACGCAGGAGAGCGGGCAAAAGGGGCTTCGCGTCGGCTTGCTGCGCTGATTCTCCAGTAACGCTTGAATCGCGCGTCCGGACCCACTGAGCGGCCCCGCCCAGTGGGTCCGGACGCGCGATTCAAGCGTTACTGGAGAATCAGCGCAGCAAGCCGACG
>VBGQ01000249.1 GCA_005882055.1 Chloroflexota bacterium | reverse complement strand
CGGGTGCCATCCTGATCGCGCACATCGGGATCGATCGAGCCTCTGGGTTCGGCCTCAAATACGCCACGTCCTTCCAGGACACACATTTGGGCCGCATCGGTCGCCGCTAGCCGCGCCGCCTATCGCGCCCGCTCATGTGCAGCCAGGATCTCCTAACGACTAAGAACGTGCCTGTCGACCCGCGAGGTGTGCCCAAATGGGTCCCCCGTTGGCCGTCTTGAGCGCCACGCATCACATTCGGCCAAGGAAGGGTCGAGGCGACCTGTTCCTTGGATCGTAGGAGACCCTGGCGTCACATCGGCGACGTAGACATCGGCCCGAATGGTCCTGACAGGGGATGGCAGCTTTGCCGCGTAGACTCCACGGCACCGTGAAGCAGCCCCCTGCCGTGGATCCGCTTGCCCGTTTCTCCGAGCCGACGCGCGCCTGGTTCTCCGAGGCATTCGCCGAACCAACGCAGGCGCAGCTTCTGGGCTGGGAGGCGATCAGCGCGGGCCGGCACACGCTGCTCCATGCCCCCACCGGCAGCGGCAAGACCCTGGCCGCATTCCTGTGGTGCCTGGACCGATGCTTCAGCGATCCAAGGCCCCGACCAGGGAGTCAGCCGGGTGTAGGGCGCAAGCGTGGCACCACGCCACCCGGCAGCGTCCGGATCCTGTACATCAGCCCGCTCAAGGCGCTTGCCTACGACGTGGAGCGGAACCTCCGCGCCCCGCTGGCGGGGATCCGACGAACCGCGCAGCGGTCGCAGGTCGAGCTGCCGGAGGTCAGAGTCGCATCCCGGACGGGCGACACGCCGGCGGACGCTCGTCGCGCCCTGGCCAAGGATCCTCCCGAGATCCTGGTCACCACCCCGGAGAGCCTCTACCTGCTCCTGACCAGCCAAGCCCGGGAGGTGCTGCGGGGTGTCGAGCACGTCATCGTCGACGAGGTGCACGCCCTGGCGCCCACCAAGCGAGGGACGCACCTGGCACTCTCCCTGGAGCGCCTGGAGACTTTGATCACCGCCGCCGGCCATCCGGCTCCGCAGCGCATCGGGCTGTCTGCCACCCAGCGACCGCTGAGCGCGATCGCCGCATACCTGGGGGGAGTCGGTCCGGACCGCGAAGTGACGATCGCGGACGCGGGCGCCCGCAAGGCGCTCGATCTCAAGGTGGTCGTTCCGGTCGAGGACATGAGCCGGCTCGGTGAGCTCATCGACCCGGATGAGCAGCCCGGTGGCCCGGCGGCAGCACCGGAGGCGCGTCGCTCGATCTGGCCCGCGATCTACCCGGAGCTGCTGGAGCTCATCCGCTCGCATCGGTCGACGCTGGTCTTCGTCAACTCTCGGCGCCTCGCGGAGCGTATGGCGAACCGCCTCAATGAGCTCGCCGGCGAGGAGCTGGTGCGCGCGCATCACGGCAGCATCGCGCGCGAGCAGCGACTCGAGATCGAGGAATCGCTCAAGGCGGGGCGCCTGCCCGCGCTGGTCGCGACCTCCAGCCTCGAGCTCGGGATCGACATGGGCGCCATCGACCTCGTGGTGCAGATCGAGGCGCCGCCATCGGTCGCGGCAGGGCTGCAACGGATCGGTCGCGCTGGGCACCGAGTCGGCGAGCCCTCGACGGGGATCATCTTCCCCAAGTACCGCGGCGACCTGCTCGAGGCCGCGGTCGTCACGGAACGCATGCTGGCCGGGGCGATCGAGGAGACCCGTGTGGCGTCCTCGACATGCTCTCCGGCCGCTACCCGTCCGATGAGTTCGCTGAGCTGCGTCCTCGCGTCGTCTGGGACAGAAGCACCGACGAAGTCGTCTCGCGCAACGACGCTCGAGTCCTGGCCATCACGTCGGGAGGCACCATCCCGGACCGGGGCCTGTTCGGCGTCTTCCTCCCGGACGATGGGTCGGGGCGCGGCGGCCGGCGCGTGGGCGAGCTCGACGAGGAAATGGTCTACGAGAGCCGCGTCGGGGAGACCTTCCTGCTCGGCGCCTCGACCTGGCGGATCGAGGAGATCAAGCCTGACCGGGTGATCGTGACACCAGCACCCGGCGAGCCGGGCAAGATGCCGTTCTGGAAGGGCGACCAGGTCGGGCGGCCCATCGAGCTGGGTCGCGCAGTCGGCTCATTCCTACGGGAGCTGGAGCCCATGGCCCCGCAGCCGGCGGTCGAGCGACTCGAACGCGACCACGCCCTGGACGAGCGTGCGGCGCGCAATCTGGCGGCCTACCTCTCCGACCAGCGGGAAGCGACCGGTGCGCTGCCCAGTGACCGGACGGTGGTCATCGAGCGCTTCCGCGACGAGCTCGGCGACTGGCGGGTCTGCCTGCTGAGCCCGTTCGGTGGTCGGGTCCACGCGCCATGGGCAATGGCCGTCGAGGCGCGGCTGCAGGAGAAGCACTCTGTCGACGTACAGGTGCTGTGGTCCGACGACGGCATCGTGGTTCGTCTCCCGGAGGCGGACGACACGCCCCCGGAGTCGGAGCTGATCCTCGAGCCGGACGAGGTCGAGGAGCTCGTGATGGGCGCGCTGGGCGGGTCGGCGATGTTCGCCGCCCGCTTCCGCGAGAACGCGGCGCGCGCGCTCCTGCTGCCACGACGCCGACCAGGGCAGCGCACGCCGCTCTGGATGCAACGGCAGCGATCCGCAGATCTCCTCGCGGTCGCCAGCCAGTACGGCTCGTTCCCGATCATCCTCGAGACGTATCGCGAGTGCCTGCGCGACGTCTTCGACCTTCCGGCGCTGAAGGAAGTCCTGGGCGGGATTCGCTCCCGCCATATCCGGGTGGTCAGCGTCGAGACGCCTCGTGCCTCGCCGTTCGCCGCCTCGCTCCTCTTCGACTATGTCGGGTCCTACATGTACGAGGGAGACGCGCCACTCGCCGAGCGTCGAGCGCAGGCACTGGCACTGGACCGCGAGCTGCTCGCAGAGCTGCTCGGGGCGGACGAGCTGCGCGAGCTGCTCGACCCGGCCGCGGTCACTGAGGTCGAGCTCGAGCTCCAGGCGCTGTCCGGCGGGCGGCGACCGCGCACCGTCGACGGGGTGCATGACCTGCTCCGCAGGCTCGGCGATCTGCGCGCTGACGAGGCGGGCGCCCGAGTGACCGATGACCTGGACGCCGACGAGGCGCTGGCGGCGCTGGAGCGCGATCGGCGTGCCGTGCGGGTGCGCGTGGCAGGTGAGGACCGATGGATCGCCATCGAGGACACGCCGCGCTATCGCGATGGGCTGGGCGTTAGCCCGCCGCCAGGCGTCGCCGATGCGTGGCTCGACGCGATGCCCGGTGATCCGCTCGATGCCCTGCTCATGCGCTGGGCGCGGACCCACGCGCCGTTCACCCCCGGCGATCCGGCCGCGCGGTGGGGGATTGCGCCATCGGTCGTGGTCGATCACCTGGCCGGGCTGGTTGCAACGGATCGGCTGGTGGAGGGGACATTCCGGCCTGGTGGGACCCAGCGCGAGTTCGCAGACGCCGATGTCCTGCGCCTGCTGCGCCGTCGAACCCTGGCGCGCCTACGCCGAGAAGTGGAAGCCGTGCCGCCAGCCGCCCTGGGGCGATTCCTG
>VBGQ01000041.1 GCA_005882055.1 Chloroflexota bacterium | reverse complement strand
GCGGCTGATCGAGGCGCTCGCCACGCTGCGAGCTCCCGACGGGACCGTGCTCATCGATGGCTTCAACGATGACCTCGCACAGCCAACGCAGGAGCAGCTCGATCACCTCCGCACGCTCCCCTTCGAGGAGGCCGAGATCAAGCGGATCTACGAAATCCGCGAGTTTGTTGGCGGCCGCACAGGCTGGGCGGCGCAGGTGGCCGATACCTTCCAGCCAACCTGCAACATTTCCGGCATCAGCTCAGGCTGGACCGATGCAGGCGTGAAGACCATCACGCCGGCGAACGCCTTCGCCAAGGTCGACATGCGGCTCATTCCCAACCAGGACCCAGCCCGCATCGTCGAGCGGGTGCGCGAGCACCTGGATCAGCGAGGATTCCAGGACGTGACCATGACCGTGCACCGCGGCGAGCATCCGTAT
The DNA here is from genome assembly GCA_005882055.1 of Chloroflexota bacterium. Lineage (GTDB taxonomy): Bacteria > Chloroflexota > Limnocylindria > QHBO01 > QHBO01 > CF-82. The sequence continues at coordinate 5,355 of VBGQ01000041.1, read as the reverse complement.
TGGACATCCATCAACGACCCCATCGTCGACGCCGCCGAGAGGGCGCACGCCGGCGTCTTCGACGAGCAGCCGCTCCGCTGGTTCAGCGCCGGCGGCACCGCGCCGATGCACCAGGTCTGCGCGCCGCACCAGCTCCCCATGGTGACGATCGGCGCCGGAGACCCCGAAGTGCGTGCCCACGCGCCGAACGAGAGCTACGACCTCGAGCTGATGCGGCGGGCCGCGAAGGTGACCGGTCGCTTCCTGCAGGAATTCGCGGCCATCGAGTCCTGAGCCTGCGCGCCCGAGTCGGTCTATCCTCGCCTCAGATGGATGGCCTCCAGTTCGGCGATGGCCCGACCGATGCCTGGGAGTTCCACGGCCGCTGGCCGGTGCGCCTCTACGAGCTGGACAGCAACGGCCACGTCAACAACGCGGTCTATCTCAACTACGTGGAGCAGGTCGCTCTCGAGCACGTCGAGGCGATGGGCTTCGGGCGTGACTGGTATCGCACCAACCACGGCGGATGGTTCGTGCGCGAGCACCACGCCACCTACTACCGTCCCGCGACCTTCGGCGACTACCTGCTGTTGACGACGATCCCATTGCGCATGGGGGCCGCCACTGGGGAGCGACACACGACCATCCATCGCGAGTCCGACCAGGTGCTGCTGACCGAGGTCCGCACGTTGTGGGCCTGGGTTCGGGACGATGGCAGGCCAGGCCGCATCCCAGAGGAGCTGCGACGGATCTTCCGCGACGGCCCACCGCCGGATTCCACGGCTGGCAGGCTGCTGGCGGGTGGGCGGATCGCCCCGACGCGCGCGCCGGTGGCCGAGGATCAGCCGGCGGCGCCGGCCGCGTCGCTCGCGTCGCCCGCCAGGTAGGTCGCCAGCTGCGGGGTGGTCAGCGGCCGGGCGTAGTAGTAGCCCTGCCCCAGCTCGGCGCCGATGGTGCGCAGCCGCGCCGCCTGCTCGGGCCGCTCGATTCCCTCGGCGAGTGTCACGAGGCCCAACGTGGCGGCGAGACGGATGATCGAGCGCACCACCGCCAGGCTCTCTCGACCGGAGTCAAGACCCACGACGAACGAGCGGTCGATCTTCAGCATGTCCACCGGGAGCTCGGGGAGGTAGCTGAGCGAGGAGTAGCCGGTGCCGAAGTCGTCGATCGCCAGGCGCACACCGAGCTGCCGGATCCTGCGCATCGAGGCGAGGGTCGGCTCGGAGCGCTCGAGCAGCAATGATTCGGTGAGCTCCAGGATCAGCCGGCCAGGCGCCAGACCGGTCTCGTGCAGGACAGTGCTCACCTCGTTGGCGAAATCTTCGCGTTCCAGCTGGACGGCCGATACATTGACCGAAACGCGCAGCTCGCGGCCGGGCTGGGCGGCATCCAGGGAGCGGATCTCGCGGCAGGCGGTCTCCAGCACCCAGCGGCCGATCGGCACGATCAGCCCGGTCTCCTCGGCGATGGGGATGAACTCGGTCGGCCCGACCATGCCGCTGGGTCGCTCCCAGCGCGCCAGGGCCTCGACGGCGACCACTTCGCTCGAGGCCAGGTCGAGGATCGGCTGATAATGAATGGTCAGCTCGCCGCGCTCGAGCGCCTGCGCAAGGTCCTCGCGCAGGCTGAGCCGTCGCACCGCTGCCTCGCGCATGTGCGGCGCGTACACCGCGCTCCTCCCCTTGCCGAGAGTCTTCGCCGTATGCATCGCCACGTCGGCGTTGCGGACCGTCTCTTCCGCGCTGCGCTCGGTGTGATCCGGGAAGGCGATTCCAACGCTGGCGGAAGGCGATACCGATTGACTGCCCAGCAGCAACGGCTCGCGAAGCCGGCCGATGAGCCGCGCCATGTCCGCCTCGATCGACTCGCGCGTCCCGCCGTGGAGGATGAGCGCGAACTCGTCGCCGCCTAGCCGTGCCGCCGTGTCGGATGGGGCGAGCCCGCGCTTGAGCCGATCCGCGGTCTCAACCAGGAGGCTGTCGCCGGCAGCATGCCCGAGGCTGTCGTTGATGCTCTTGACGTCGTCCAGGTCAACCAGTGCCACAGCCAGGACGGCCCCCGCTTCGCCGTCCGTCGCGCGAGCGGCCAGGTCGTGCGCCAGGCGATCGAGGAGTAGCGGGCGATTCGGCAGGCCGGTGAGGGGATCGGTGAACGCCTGACGCCGGAGCTGGTCCTCGAGCTCACGACGCTCGGTGACGTCGCGGCAGTTGAGCACGATGCCGCCCACCTCCGGATCCGCCAGGCGGTTGCTGCCCACCACTTCGAGCCAGCGCCAGCGTCCATCGGCATGACGGACGCGGACCTCGCCGCTGTGCGTCCCCGCCGGATCCGCGGCGAGCCGCGCCAGGGCCGCGCTCATCCATTCGCGATCCTCGGGGTTGACGAGGTCGGGTAGGCGTTTGTCCGCCCAGGTCTCGCTCGGCTCCCCCAGGATCGCGTCGATGGCCGGGCTCACGTAGCGGGTCATGCCATCGGGATCGACGAGGAGCACGAGGTCCGTGGAGTTCTGGACCAGCGAACGGAAACGCGCCTCGCTGCGGCGCAGCCGGCCCGCCAGGTCTGAGAGGAGTCGGTTGGCGCCGCGGAAGGCGCCCCACAGCAGGGCCAGCAGGACGAGGCCGAGTGCCCCGACGATGAGCAGCACGTCGCGACGCGTGCTGTCGATGGAGGCCTGCAGCGGCCTCGCGTCCTGGTAGACCTCGTACGCGCCGACGATGCCTCGCCCCGGGCCGGCGGAGATCGGCGTGTAGATCTCCAGGACCAGCGGCGTCAGCTCGCGCTCGAACACGTTCTCGTCGGCATCCGGCGGCGTGATCGCGGTGGCGGTCTCCCCGGCAAACGCGTCCTGCAGGTCGTCCTCGACCTCGAACCGGCGTCCGCGGAGCGCCAGCAGGTCACTGAAGACGACCGTCCCGTCTCGCCGCCAGATCTTGATCCGGAGCAGCCTCCCCCCGGCGGTGAGCTGCTCCAGCTGCCGGTTCACCGACGCGGCGAGCGCCGGATCCACCGGGTTTGCGAGCGAGGCCTCCTGCAGGAGCGGGTCGACGTAGCCGTGCACCACCGCGCCCACCGCGCGCACGGCCTCATCGATCCCGGTCTGCTGCTGCTGGCTCGCGACGGTGGTCGAGACGGCGAACGCCGTCGCCAGGACGAGGCCAGCCGCCAGGATGGGCACCACGACCTGGAGGGACGGGCGCCGTCGACCGATATGAAGCTTGGGGAGCTTGGGCATGCCCTTTCCCGCTCGCTCAGATGGACGCGGACCGTACGGTACGAAGCAGCGCGAGCCGGACGGATAGGCCTTTAGTCCCGGCCAGGTCCCGCCTCGGTCCTGCGAATCCCTACGCGCCGTCATCGGTCCTTTACGCGACCGTCACAGGTGGCGCCTACACTGCAGCCATGTTTTCGTTCCTGAATCCGGCGAAGAGCCGAATGCCCGAGCCCGGCAATGCGCTGGCCGGCCGTCCGAGCCCAATCCCCACCGCAGAGCGCCATTTCGTCAATGGCGCTGCCCTGAAGCCGCCGTACCCGGCCGGCACGGAGATCGCCGATTTCGCGTTCGGCTGTTTCTGGGGCGCCGAGAAGGTCTTCTGGCAGACGCCGGGCGTGGTGGTCACCGCGGTCGGCTACCAGGGTGGCTACACGCCCAACCCCAGCTACGACGAGGTGTGCAGCGGGCGCACCGGCCACGCCGAGTCAGTGCGCGTGGTCTATGACCCGACCAAGGTCAGCTACGAGCAGCTGCTCAAGGTCTTCTGGGAGGATCACGATCCCACCCAGGGGATGCGTCAGGGCAACGACGTCGGCACGTCCTACCGCTCGGCCATCTATACCCATACCGATGCGCAGCAGGCCGCCGCCGAAGCCTCGCGCGACGCCTACCAGGCCGAGCTATCGAAGGCCGGCTACGGTCAGATCACGACCGAGATCAAGCCAGCGCCGGAGTTCTACTTCGCCGAGGACTACCACCAGCAGTACCTGGCCAAGGTCCCAAACGGCTACTGCCCTGTTCACGCGACCGGCGTGAAACTGAGCGAGCCAGTCCAGGAGATGGAGCAGGTCTAGCCGGGGATCAGGTCGAAGAGCGGAGCGCTGCCCGCGAGCTGCGCGTCCGGCTCGGCGCCCATCGCGTCGAGCGTCTTGCTGAAGAACGATCGCGCAGCTGCGGCGAGGGTCACGTCGAAGATCTCCTCGTCCGTCAGGCCGCGGCTGCGAAGGTCCTCAACATCGGCATCCGTCATGCTGGCAGCGTCGCGCGCCACCTTCTCCGCGAAGGCCATGATCGCCACGTCGGTCGCATCCAGGCCAGCACTGCGGTAGTCGTGCGCTATGGCCTCGAGCTCTGGTCGCGGGTAGAACTTGGCCTCGAGGATCGCGCCGTGGGCGCTCACGCAGTACCGGCTGTGCAGGGCTGACGCCGCCGCGAGCGTCACCAGCTCGTATCGGCGCAGGTCCATCCGCTCGCGGATGCTCGAGAGCAGGGCGGCCCACGCCTCATAGGCGGCCGGATTCAGGCTGAACAGGCGCGCGAAATTGGGCACGTAGCCCCGATTGGCGCGCTCCCGGTCGTAGATGTTGCGGAGCGGGCCGGTGGCGTCGGCCTCAGAGGTCGTGTGAACGCGCACCTGTCTCCCTCCCCGGATCCCCTGCGCGGCGCGCCCTCTACTTCTTCTTGGGTGCCGCCGTCTTCGCCGCCGGCTTGGGTGCCGCTGCCGGCTTCTTGGCGGCGGGCTTGGCTTCCTTCTTGATGTGGTGGCTCATCCTCGAAATCCTCCGTGGTCCGCGGGGTCGCGGTGTGGATATGGTCAGAGGATGTTAGCCGAGCAGACCAGCTTGGCCGTGCCCTACCGCTGCTGCGGAGCGGTTTGGGGTGCCGCTGCCACCCGACTGACTCCGTAGGCGGCGAGGCCGCCCAGCAGGCCGATTCCCAGCAGGACCCAGACGACCGGCTCCGCCACTCCAAAGCCGATCAGGTGATCAAGCGAGAAACCGCCCGGACCGATGCCCAGGATGGCGAGGACGCCGGCGGCAAGCGAGAGCGCGAACTCGACGCCCCCCGCCTTGTTCCAGAACCCGTTCGGCAGGTGAACCTTGAGGATGATCACGACCGATTGGCCGATCAGCGCGGTCGCGGCAAGCGGCGTGAAGAGTCCCACGGCCAGGAGCAGACCCCCAATCAGCTCGGCGCCCACAGACGCCACCGTGAAGAGCGGCGCCGGCTGGAACCGCATCCCCGCCACGATCTTCTGCCAGCCCTCGAACCCCGGACCGCCCCACCAACCAAAGGCCTTCTGGGCACCGTGCGCCGCGAAGGTCAGACCGACCACCAGTCGGAGCATGAGAAGCGTTGAATCGGCGAGAGCCATGACCTGCCTG